>NZ_JHQR01000059.1 GCF_014843825.1 Mesorhizobium silamurunense | reverse complement strand
TCCATCGAGCAGCAAGAGCCGCGTGCGGCCGGGCGCGCGCATCGCCGCGAGATAGGCGTCGGAGCCGGCGATCAAGGCATCGCGGGCGGATGACGAGGGCGCTGAGGCATGATCGATCTCGGCCGCGACCGTCGCCGCCTCCTGCTCGACGACGGCGGCGAACAGCGCCTGCTTGTCGGCAAAATGATGATAGAGCGCCCCGCGCGTCACGCCGGCGGTCGCGACGATCTCCGGCGTGCCGGTCTCCGCATAGGATTTCTCCGTGAACAATCTTCGAGCCGCGCGGATCAGATCGGCGCGCGTCGCCTCGGTGCGATCGCGGTTGGAGCGGCGCGGGGAGTCCTGTTGCATACATGCAGCCTGTATGTTATTCAGCTTGCATACAGACTGTATGTTATTGAGCGGGAGAAGGAAAGGTGAAGACGACGAGCTATTATCCGGTGCTGATGACGGACGATGTCGCCGGCACGGCGGACTTCTACGTCAAGCATTTTCGCTTCGAGCCGCTGTTTGCGAGCGACTGGTATGTGCATCTGCGCTCCAGCGAGGACAGGCGGGTCAATCTAGGCATCGTCCAAGGCGACCACGAGACGATCCCGGAGGAGGGGCGGGGACGCACGTGCGGCCTGCTGATCAATTTCGAGGTCCGCAATCCTGACGCGGTTTATGAACGTATCGTGGCCGCCGGTCTGCCGGTCCTGCGCACGCTGCGCGACGAGCCCTTCGGCCAGCGTCACTTCATCACCAAGGATCCGAACGGCGTGCTGATCGACGTCATCAAGCCGATCCCGCCGAGCCAGGAGTTCCTGGCGCAATATGCAGAAGGCGCGGCGGGAGCCTGAGCTTCGCGCTGGCAGCAGATGTCGGCATTGGCTCCAGTCGTCTGGCCCGAGCCCTCCGCAGCGATCTATGCTGGAGAGAGTGTTGAACCGGATTCTGCCGCATGCGCGACATTCGCCTTATTCGTGCGCCTTCCAATCTCGGTTTGCGACCCTTGCGGCCGCGCCATGTGCCCGGCACCTGGCGCGGACCAGAGGCTCTGACCAAGGCCGGCCTGGTCGAAGCCTTGGCGCCAGTCGCCGTCGTCGATCTCGAGCGGCCGGTCTATAGCGCCGAACCGGAGCCCGGCACCCGGCTGCGCAACGGGCATGCGATCCGCCGCTTCAATCTCGAACTGGCGGATGTTGTCGCCAAGGCGATCGGGCGAGGCGAATGGCCGCTGGTCATCGGCGGCGATTGCTCGGTGCTGCTCGGCGCATTGGCGGCTGCGAGGCGATTGGGTCCCGTCGCGCTGGTGCATGTCGACGGCCACAGCGACTTCCGCCATCCCGGCAACTACGATGCCAATGCCGCGCTCGGTTCCGCCGCCGGCATGGATCTGGCCCTGGCCACCGGGCGTGGCGAGGCGCTGCTCACCGAATGGCCGGGCGTTGCCGGTGCGCTCGTCGCGGAGGCGGCGGTGGTGCAGATCGGCGAGCGCAACAGCCGCGATCCCGACTTTGCCTGGGCCGACATCAACGCGACCGAGATCACGCGCATCGATGTCTTCGCGGCCCGGGAAATGGGCGCGGTAGGAGTGTTGGAGGAGACAAGGGCGGCCTTGGCGCGTGCCAATCGTCCCTACTGGCTGCATCTCGATGTCGACGTGCTCGACCAGACGGTGATGCCGGCCGTGGATTCGCCCGGCAGTCCCGGCATCGATCCCGACGATCTCGTCGCCATCCTGTCGCCATTGGCGGCGGACCGGCGCTGCATCGGCATGGACATGACGATCTTCGACCCGGACCTCGACCCGACCGGCGAACTGGCAAGGGTGCTGGTATCGCTGCTCGGCCGGATCGTCAGGCCAGGATAAGCTCAGCTCCTGGCCACCGGCGTCACCACCACCTGGCTGACGCCTGTGCGGCGCACGACGGTGCAGAGCGTCTCGCGGCCGATGCGTTCAGCATCCAGCATGCGCACGAGATCGTCGACGCCGGTGACGGGCCGGCCATCGATGGCGGCGATGATGTCGCCTTCCTTCAGGCCGGCCTTCGCGGCGGGACCGTTCCTCTCGATGCTGCGCAGGCGCACTGCCGTGTTCGTGGTTACCTGCGACAAGAGTGCCGCACGGCGCGGCAGGTTGGTCGTATCGGCAGAGACGCCGATGAAGGCGCGGCGCACACGGCCGAAGCGGATGATCTCGGAAATGACGAAGTTGGCGGTGTTGGAAGCGACTGCGAAGGCGATGCCTTGCGCGCCGTGGATCATGGCCGTGTTGACGCCGATCACCTCGCCGGCCGACGACACCAGCGGCCCGCCGGAATTGCCGGGGTTGAGCGCTGCATCCGTCTGGATGACGTCGTCGATCAGCCGGCCGGTCGAGGCGCGCATCGAACGACCGAGCGCGGAGACGACGCCGGCGGTGACCGTCCATTCGAAACCCAGCGGATTGCCGATGGCGATCGCGATCTGGCCGCGCCTGAGGCGCTTGGAATCGCCGAGTGGCGCGACATCGGCAAAGCTGCCGTCGGCGCGCACCAGCGCGATGTCGGTATCGGGATCGCGGCCAAGCACGCGGCCCTCGCGCGCCGCGCCGTCGGGCATCGTGACACGTACGGCGCGCGCGTCACCGACGACGTGGAAGTTGGTGACGACCAGCCCGTCCTGGGCGATGACGAAGCCGGAGCCATGACCGCCGGAGCCAACGCGCTCGATGCGGCACACGGCCGGTCCGATGCGATCGACGGCATCGGCGACCGTCGCAGAGTAGGCGTCGAGCATGGCGTCATCGGATTGGAGTTTTTCGGCGGCGAAGGCCATGGGTGGGGCTCCGTGTCATTCAGCATAGCGATGCATTTTCTTCTAGGCGTGCCGTTGTCCCAAAACCGCGCGGCACTTTCGGGCGACACGCACTATATGTGCGGAGCGGCTGCAATTGCCGCGACCTGACCACATGGCCAGTCCGGCCGCCGACTAGCCGTCAGGCGAGTACCCGCGGCGGCGTCATGGCGCGATATCTGGGTCACGGAACCCAGGAGACGATCGATATGAGCGACTTCAACCTCAGTGCCTTTTCCGACGCCATTGCCGACGTCGCGGCGACCGCCGCGCCGGCTTTGGCGAGCTTTGCCACGCATCACCACCGCACGGCGAGCGCCTTCCATTGGCGCGACGGCTTCTTTGTCGCCGCCGAGGAAGCGGTCGAGGCCGGCGAGGAGATCGAGCTGACGCTGGCCTCGGGCGAAACCGTGAAGGCCGAACTTGTCGGCCGCGATCCTTCGACGGGCGTTGCCCTGCTGAAGCCAGCGTCCGCCGCTGCCGGTTTGCCGCAACTGGCTCTGGCCGCCGCCGTGCGCCCTGGCCATGTTGCGATTGCCGTCGGCAGCAGCGAAGGGGCTGCACTGGCGGTGTTCGGCAGCGTTGGCGAGGTCGGGCCTGCCTGGCGCTCGATGCGCGGCGGCACGATCGACCGGCGCATCAACCTCGCCATCAACACCGGCGGCCGCTTCGAGGGCGGTCCGGTGCTCGATGCCAAGGGTGGCCTGATCGGCATGCTGCTGTTCGGGCCGCGCCGGCGGGCACTCGTCATGCCTTACGAGACGATCGAGCGCGCGGTGGCGACGCTGCGCGAGAAAGGCCATGTCGCGCGCGGCTATCTCGGCGCCGGGCTGCATCCGATCCGCAACGGCGACACACATGGCGCCATGGTGATGAGCCTCGACGACAGCGGCCCGGCAAAGGCCGCCGGCCTGCATGTCGGCGACATCATCGTCGCCTGGAACGGCGAAGCCGTGCACGGGCCGCGCGAGCTGATCCGCAAGCTCGGGCCAGACAGCGCCGGCACGGCCGTGACGCTCGGGGTCTTGAGCGGCGGCGCGCAGCGCGACGTCTCGATCACCATCGGCGAGAAGCCGCTGAGCTGAGAGGGTCCATGGCAACCAGCGCAGCGCAGACGATCGCGAGACCGGAGCCGGCGACCCACAGGCTGACGGTGCTGATTGCGCTCGGCGACGCTGAGCGCGCCGAGCAACTGGCAGACGCGCTTGCGGCGAGCGACGATCTGCTGCCGGTGCTTGCCGGAAGCAGCATGGGTCAAACGGCGGATGTCGCCTTGGTCGACGAGGCTGCCTTGGAAAGCCGGGCCGTGAGTTCCGCAACGCCATGCGTGCTGCTCTCGCGGCGCGCCGGCTACGAACGGTCGGCCGGCAATGTGTTTGCGACGCTGCCTGCCTCCGCCGACAGCCTGCTGATTGCCGCCGCTTTGCGGTTGGCGGCGTCCGGCTATCGCATCAGCAGGGCAGGGCCGTCAGAGGCACATGGCGATTTCCACGGCGAACTTTCCGAGGACGAGGCGCCCGACGACAACCAGGTCCGCGCGGCGTTGTCGCCGCGCGAGGCGGAAGTGCTGGCGCTGCTGGCGGAAGGCGCGCCCAACAAGGTGATCGCCCGGCGGCTCAACATTTCCGTCCATACGGCGAAATTCCACGTCGCCGCGATCCTGATCAAGCTCGGCGCCGCCAACCGCACCGACGCCATCGCCACAGCGATGCGACAGGGACTGGTGCTGGTCTAGGGTCTCTTGATATTCAGGTGATGCCGGCCTGCGAATGGCGGCTTCCTGCGTTTCCGGTGCTCACGTACTTCAAGTACGCTCCGCTCCGGTTCTCGGAAGCCACCATTCTCGATTCGGCCTGACCTGAATCTCAAGAGACCCTGATCCGGCTTCGCCATGGTTTCCTACACTACGCAACGTAACCGCTTCGCGCGCTTTGGGCTCTTGCGTCGTGCTCTTCTGCCGCGCAAAGGTTCGCGCATGTAGTGCTGGAAGAGAGGCGAGAATGTCGCTCAGAGGAAAGACGTTGTTCATCTCGGGCGGATCGCGCGGTATCGGACTCGCGATCGCGCTGCGCGCGGCGCGCGACGGCGCCAATGTGACGATCGCGGCCAAGACGGCCGAGCCGCATCCGAAGCTGCCCGGCACGATCTATACCGCGGCCGAGGAGATCGAGCAGGCCGGCGGCAAGGCGCTGCCGGTGCTCTGCGACATCCGCGACGAGGCTCAGGTCGCCGATGCGGTGGCCAAGACCGTGGAACGGTTCGGCGGCATCGACATCTGCGTCAACAATGCCAGCGCCATCCAGCTCACCGGCACGCTGGAGACCGACATGAAGCGCTACGACCTGATGCACCAGATCAACACCCGCGGCACGTTCCTGGTGTCCAAAATGTGCGTTCCGCACCTGAAGTTGGCCAAGAATCCTCACATCCTGAATCTGGCGCCACCGCTCGACATGAAGGCCAAGTGGTTCAAGAACCATGTCGCCTACACCATGGCCAAGTTCGGTATGTCGATGTGCACGCTTGGCATGAGCGCCGAATTCGCTGGAGCCGGCATCGCCGTCAATTCGCTGTGGCCGATCTCGACCATCGACACGGCAGCGGTGCGCAATCTTCTGGGCGGCGCAACGGTCGCGGCGATGAGCCGCTCGCCCGACATCATGGCCGACGCCGCGCACGCGATCTTCCTGCGCCCGTCGCGCGAAGCGACCGGCAATTTCTACATCGACGAGGAGGTGCTGCGCGCTGAAGGCGTCACGGACTTTTCGATCTATGCGCCCGGCGCCAAGGGGCCGCTGGCAGGCGACTTCTTCGTGCCGGACGAAGTGTTCGCCAATTCAGAAACGAAGGTAACGCGAACGTTCTAAAGGTGTCTGGAATGGTCCATTTGTTGATGCAAAATACGCACAACATCAATGGATTGCTCATTCATCCGCAGATACACCACGTGAGAGCCGACAGCAAATTTCAGCAGGCCTGGTCGGACGTCCGAGGCGTTTCGCGCTATCGCCGGAAACTGCTCGATCAGGGTAAGCACAGAGTGGATCGAGCGGACGTAAGCCTCGGCCCGCCCTGCTCCCCATTGGCTCAGTGAATAATTCCAGATGCCGTCAAAGTCTGCTTTCGCCTTTGGGGAAAATCGGACTTCTCGTGTCATCCACGTTTCTTCGACTTAAGGAAAGCCTCGATGTCGAATGGTTCGGGAATGCCAGACATATCCCCCTCGTCGATAGCGGCACGGAGCTGCTCAAGCTTCAGTTCCTGCTCCTCGAGGAGGCGAAGGCCTGCACGGACGGCTTCACTTGCAGAGCCGAAGCGACCCTTCTCCATCTGCCGCCGGATGAAAGCATCATACTGATCGCCAAGGGTAACGGAGGTGTTCTTAGGCATGTCGCATCTCCAATACCAATAGATGGTATCAGGGCATGGTCAAGCTGACAAGGCCAGGCGATTATTCCTCAGCTTTCTTGCCCTTTGCCAGCGCCATTACCCGGTCGATATAGGCAAGCATCAATGCCGAAAGCACGAAGGCCAGATGCATGACGGTCAGCCACATCAGCTGATCCGTCGTGTAGGAAGCATGGTTGAGGAACACTTGCAAAAGGTGGATAGAGGAGATCGCGACGATGGTCGAGGCGACCTTGACCTTCAGCGATCCGACGTCGATCGTGCCGAGCCAATGGACCTCGCCGTCCTGCTCGTCGAAGCGGCTGACGAAATTCTCGTAGCCCGAGATGATCACCATCACGACCAGCGAAGCCACAAGGGCCGCGTCGATCAGGCCGAGCATCTTGAGGATCGTGTCGGTGTCGCCGAGCGTGAAGGCGCTCATGACGAACTCGTAGAGCTTCTTGCCGAAGGAGAGCGCGTAAGTCGCGAGCGCCAGGCCGAGCCCCAGATAGAAGGCGACCAGCAGCCAACGCGAGGCGAGGATGACGGATTCGATGGCAAGTTCGAGACGCTTCATGAGATGTTCCGGGGCGGTTTCGCTCTGATTACTTGTCTTACGCAATTCCGGACGGAAAACCGCTGCGCACTTTCCTGGAATTGCTCTCTGGGGTTCGGCCGTATTTCGGGCATGTAGACTCTGTTTTCAAGACAAAAAGCCCCGCCGGAGAGGGGCGCCGGCGGGGCTCATGTGTCCCGCTGGAGTCGGGACAGGGCAGGGAACGCCCTGACTGGAATCTGGGTGCCGCAATGCGGCGATTCAATGAGCGCGGCGGGACAAATGGGACAATTCTTCTTGAATTTTCAAAGGCAGGCCCGTCCGGATCCGGACGGGCCTCGTCTTCTTGCTCTGATTCCGAAAACCGGGTCAGGATTTTGAAATCATTGCTCGTTGTTGCTCGCCACCGGCGCCACCAGCGAGGTGATACGGCGGATGGCGACACGGCGGTTCTCGCGGTTCGGGCCAGACGTATTCACCTTGAGATATTCCTCGCCATAGCCCTGGGTCGTCAGGTTCTCGGCCGGGATGCCGAAAGCGTTGGTGAGCGCTTCGGCGACCGCCTCGGCGCGCCGATCCGACAGTGCGAGGTTGGCCTCAGGCGTACCGACGGCGTCGGTATGACCCTCGATCAGGAAGGTTTCCGCCGGGTTCTTCTTCAGAAGCTTTTCCATGGCGGTGGCCACCCCTTCGAGCTTCTGTACTTCGGTGTCGGAGAGCGTGGCCGAGCCGAAATCGAAGTTCAGCGTGTCGAGATCGATGCGGCGGGCTATGTCGCGCACGCGGGCCGAGCGCTTGACCTCATCGATCGAGTAGAGGCGCTGCACTCTCTCCACCGGCGGCTGCTCGAGGAAGGTGTAGTACTCGTCCGGGTCCTCGACTTCCTCCGAATCCAGGATGTAGTCCCGACGCGGGATGTCGAGACGCATCGGCGGCAGGTCGTCGCCGGGATCGCGCCACTCGTCGACATCGTTGTAGTAGCGCTCGTCGACATAGCTCAGCACATATTCGTGGCCATCCGGCATGATGCGCGATCGCCTGATGACGTCGCCATTGCGGTTGCGGATGGTGACGATCTGGATGCCGTTGTCGCGCTCGACGATTTCGCGGGTGCGGTCGCCCGAAAGATCCTCGTAGTAGACATCCCTGGCGCCGCGTGTGATGCGAGGAGCCTCGTTGCTTTCCACGAACGTCTGGTTGTTGAACTGGAGGATCACGCGGTCGCCGAGTTGCTTCACCACGTCCGCGCCCTGCGGCCGGCGGCGCTCGCGGACAACCTGCTCGGGCGTAAGCTCGATCCGCTTGCCTTTTTCCTCGGTGGCAGGAACGATCCTTTCAGGCTGGATCGCCTGCTGCGCCGTCTTGTCGTCGGTGGGCGGCGGGCCCTGATTGACGGGAGCCTGCTTCTCTGCCTGCTGGCCACCTTGCTGCACGGCTTGGTTGCCGCCTTGCTCGACCTGACCATTCTCGTTCTGGCCGGCCGGCTGGCGACCCTTGTGCCTGCGCAAGACATCCTTCTGGCTGTCGAGGATGGGTGCCTCGTTCGGGTTGGCAGGCGCTTCGCGCTGCGCGGCATTGCCGCCAGTAGCGGGCTGATTGTTATTGGCCGGCTGTTCGCCCGTGGCAGGCTGCTGCTGCCCCGTTTCGGGCTGCTCCGTCAGCGGTTTCTTAGCCTGCCTCTTGTTCTGGTTCGAAGGCTGTTCCTCTTGAGTCGGCGCCTGCTCGGTCTCGGCAGGTGCCTGCTCGGTTCCGGGAACCGGCAACGGCTTGAGCTTGCGAGAGCCCTGACCAGCGGGCGCCTGTTCGGCAGGGGTTTGGCCTTGCTCGGCAGGTTGCTGAGCCTGCTTCCGTTTCTTCCCGGGCTGGTTGTCATTTGCCGGCTGTTCTGACGGCTGTTCCGCAGGCGCGGTTTCCTGCTGCTGATTGAGCTTCTTCTTGCGCAGCTGTTGCTGTTGGTCCGGAGCGACCTGTTCGGCCGGAGCCGTCTCGCTCTGCTGCTGCTGATTGAGCTTCTTCTTGCGCAGCTGTTGCTGTTGGTCCGGAGCGACCTGTTCGGCCGGAGCCGTCTCGCTCTGCTGCTGCTGATTGAGCTTCTTCTTGCGCAGCTGTTGCTGTTGGTCCGGAGCGACCTGTTCGGCCGGAGCCGTCTCGCTCTGCTGCTGCCGTTGCTGCTGGTCGGGGGCGACCTGCTCGGCCGGAGCCGATTCGGTCTGCTGCTGCTGATTGAGCTTCTTCTTGCGCAGTTGCTGCTGCTGGTCGGGGGCGACCTGCTCGGCCGGAGCCGATTCGGTCTGCTGCTGCTGATTGAGCTTCCTCTTGCGCAGTTGCTGCTGCTGGTCGGGGGCGACCTGCTCGGCCGGCTGCTCAGCCGGCGCCGATTCGGTCTGGTTGCGCTTCTTCTTGCGCGGCTGCTGCTCGTCGGTTGCGGGCTGCCCACCCTGATCGGCGGGAGCTGCCTCGATCTGCTGCTGCTGGTCGCGTTTCTTGCGCGGCTTGAGCTGTTGCTCGGCCGGTGCTTCCTGCGCCTGGCCGGTGTCCATCTGCTGCTGGTCCTGCCGCTTCCGGCGCGGCTTCTGCTCGGGCTCGGCGGACTGTTCGGCCGGGGCCGATTCCGTCTGCTGTTGCTGTTCGCGCTTCTTTTTCTTCGGCTGCTCAGCTTCCCCTTGCTGGCCGCCTTGCGCACATTCCTCTGCCGATTGGCCTTCGGCGCAGTCCGACTGCGCCAGGATAAGCGGCACTCCCCGCGAGGTGCCGAAATCGGCCTGCAGCGGATACGCGCCCAACGGCGCGGATGCCATAAGCAGGCCGATTGCCGTACCCGCCAGAATCCGTGGTTGGCGTTTCATATCGATTTTCTCCTACTGGGGTCCCATCCCTGCCCAAACTTTCATCAACCGCAATTGGTTCCGTCGGGCATTGGTGCCAGCCAAGGATGCTCGGCCGGCCTTTTGAAGGCAATTTCGTGTTTTTCTAATGTTGATACTGGGTCGCTATGACAGTAGCGCTTGACCGGAAGGCCCCGGAGCGCCAAATCCAGCCCCATGACCGCACCGTTCTGGAAAACCAAGACGCTCGAGGCGATGACCCCGGCCGAGTGGGAATCACTCTGTGACGGCTGCGGCAAATGCTGCCTGTCCAAGCTCGAGGACGAGGATACCGGCGAAATCTACTGGACGAGCGTCGGCTGCCGGCTGTTCGATGCCGAAAAATGCCTCTGCTCGGACTATGCCAACCGGCTGTCGCGCGTGCCCGATTGCGTCGGTCTGACGCCGCAGAACGTGCGCACCATCACCTGGCTGCCCAAGACCTGCGCCTATCGGCTGGTGGCCGAGGGACACGATCTCTATTGGTGGCACAGGCTGGTTTCGGGAAGTGCCGAGACCGTGCATGAGGCCGGAATTTCGATCCGCGGCCGGGTGAAGGCCAAGGAAACCGACCTGGCCGAGCCAGACGACTATTTTGACTATATACTTGACGACGAACCTTGATGGGCTCGCGCCTGACGACGAACCCCGAGGGGTTCGCGTCTAAGACGAATCCTGAGGGGAACCGGGCGCGGCCGTGGCGCGTTTCCGGCTCCGGATTTTGAATGAGCGGAGGTGGCGGACGCGCCAGGATTTTTGCCCTTCCTTCCATGAACCGGACATGAACGGCCGGTTCGCACAAAGTTCAGACACGAAAAGGCATTTTGTGATCATTGGTTCGCCAATCATCAGTTCAGGGCGAGAGGCCCACAACAAGGAGAGAGACGATGTTCAATCAGATCAAGGCGGCGGCCCTTTCGGCCCTTGTCGGGCTTGGCACGCTGGGTGCCGTCCCGGCGCATGCGGACAGCCTCTATCTCGGCTTCGGCAACAACCACGATCCGCGTTTCGGCGTCTATACCGGCGATGATGACGATGGATATTACCGCCGCGATCGCGACTGGCGCCGCCGCGGCTGCTCGCCGGACCGCGCGCTCGACAAGGCCGAACGCATGGGCCTGCATCGCGTCCGCATCGTCGACATCAGCCGGCGAACGGTGAAGGTGGCCGGCCGCCAGTATGGCGACCGCGTGGTGGTGGTCTTCGCCAACGAGCGCGGCTGCCCGATCATCTATCGCTGAGGGCGAAATCGCCAGGACCGTCGATCCCTCGCGAGGATCGACTACAAGCAAGGTCTTCTGCGACGACGACGGAAGGACGATCCTCTCCGAGGATCGCCTATAAGTGGGCCCCTTCAGCTGGCCTGAAGCGCGCGGCTCGAAAAAAACCCCGGAGGATCGGTCCTCCGGGGTTTTTGTTTGTGCCCGATGACGAAAGCGGGCGGGTTGGCTATTTCAGCTCGAACGTGACGGTCACCTGGACAGAGTAGGAATTCTCGCCGGCCTGCACCGGCACGGCGGCGCGGGCGGCATCGAAGGCCTTGGCGTTCATCGGCATCGGCACCGGCGCGACGTTCTGGTCGGTGATCTCGATCACCCTGCCGAGGCTGACGCCGGCGGCCTCGGCGAGCGTCTTGGCCTTGGCGATCGCGTCGGCAACCGCCTTCTTGCGGGCCTCGACGATGGTGGCTTTCGGATCGTCATTGGTGAAGGCGATGCCGCCGCCCTGGTTGACGCCGAGCGACACCGCCTTGTCGAGGACGTCGCCGGTCTTGTCGACGTCGCGCACGCGCACCGACAGCGTGTTCGTCACCTGGTAAGCGACGAGCTCGGCTTCCTGGCTGCCGTCCGCCTTGTTGGTGTAATTGTAGCGCGGGTTGATCTGGATGCCGGCCGTCTGCAGGTCGCGATCGGCGATGCCGGCCGATTTCATCGCTGCGATCACCGCCGCCATGGCGTCGTTGTTGGCATCGAGCGCGGCGCGCGCGGTCTTGGCCTCGCGCATGACGCTGAGTGTCAGGATCGCCATGTCCGGCGCCATTGTCGCTTCGCCTTCGCCCGAGACGACAATGCGCGGAGGCGGCGGTGTGTCGGCAGCGCTTGCCAGCGCCGGAAACGCGATCGCTGCCGCGAGCGCGACAGGCAAAAGATGTTTGGTCATGAAAACTCCTCGAGATCTGCGGTCCGGTATGCTGCCGCCTCTGCCCGACACGTAAAAAGCGTCGATTCCCGGCGGAGCGGGCAGCCTCGGACCTGTTGCGCGCCTTATGGGCGCGCACGCCGCTGTACGGAGCGAATATGGGCTGATTTTGGCGTTTGCCGCCAGTGCCTTCGAAAGCCTTGTGCCGCAGAGCGAAAAACACTAAGCCAGCCCGCGTGGGGCCTGTAGCTCAATGGTTAGAGCCGGCGGCTCATAACCGCTTGGTTGGGGGTTCGAGTCCCTCCGGGCCCACCAAAATTCCCATCTAAGTTACTGATTTTATTTATTTATTTTTTCTTTGCCCACGCCATGGACTCGAACCCCTCATAAAATCAAATCTGATTGTGTTCGAGAACGATTTCGGCGCCTGCAGCGAAGTTGATCTTTGAGTCGTTCCGGATCACTGGATTGGACGTGTGGTATGCCCGACTTGGCCCATAGTTGACCTGCGCCAGCCGCATGAGGGCGGCGGCTTTGCGCCGCATGCACGGCTATAGAGGTCAACTTTGCCGCTTCCTGAAAGCCGACATCGCCGGCAGCGACGCTGTACGTCGAAGTTGCGCCACTGAACGAACCCGCTCGCGCGGGAG
>NZ_JHQR01000058.1 GCF_014843825.1 Mesorhizobium silamurunense | reverse complement strand
CGGCCCGCGGCGCGCCGGCGCCGACATCGGGACCATGCGCCGTGTCGGCGCGCTCGATGGTAACGGCGGAAGCCTGGACGTCGCCGATCTCGGTTGCGGTCGCCTCGGCGACGCGGCGGGTCAGCGTGGTGAACTCCATCGTCTTCAGGAAGCCGATCAGCTTCGGCCCGTCCGGCGCATGCAGAACCAGATCGTCCAGCCCCTCCTTCAGCGGCACATCGTTCTTCAACGTCACCAGCTCACGCGAGATGCGCGCCTTGTCGGCATTGGCGATGATGGTTTCGCGTCGCTTGTCCTGCTTGATCTCGGAGGCACGTGCGAGCAACCCGTCCAGGTCGCCGAACTGTTCCAAAAGCTGCGCCGCGGTCTTCGGGCCGATGCCGGGCACGCCCGGAACATTGTCGACCGAGTCGCCGGTCAGCGCCTGCAGATCGATCATCTTTTCCGGCGGCACGCCCCATTTCTCGATCACTTCGGGAATGCCGATCTGGCGGTCCTTCATCGGGTCGTACATGCCGACCGTCGGGCCAACCAATTGCATCAGGTCCTTGTCGGAGGAGATGATGGTGGTGTCGGCGCCGACCTCGCAGGCCAGCCGGCAATAGGTGGCGATGATGTCGTCGGCCTCAAAACCCTCCGTCTCGATACAGGGAACATTGAACGCTGCGGTCGCCTGGCGGATCAGGCCGAATTGCGGGATGAGGTCTTCCGGCGGCGCCGAGCGGTTGGCCTTGTATTCGGGGTAGAGATCGCTGCGGAAGGTTTTCGAGGAATAGTCGAAGATGACGGCGAAATGCGTCGGCACCACGCCGACATCGGTGTTGCGGGCGTCCTGCATCAGCTTCCACACCATGTTGCAGAAGCCGAGCACGGCGCTGGTCGGCAGGCCGTCGGATTTGCGGTTGAGCGGCGGCAGCGCGTGGTAGGCGCGGAAAATGTAGCCGGAGCCGTCGACAAGAAAGAGATGATCGCCTTTTTTCATGCCGGCAGGGATAGCGCGGCCAGGCTGCGCGGTCCATGCCAAAGGCTGTGCAAACCACCGGTTCCGGCAACACCCCTGACAGACACTGTCTCGGGCAAATCTCGCCGCTCACGGCCATGTTACAAAAGTGTAATCTTCGTGCCCTTGAATCGCCATGTTCACAGACCCAAATACCTGTCATCGGCATTTTTCGCCGAAGTCCGGAGTAAGGCCCGTCCCCCGCCTATCCCGGGCAACCTGCGGCAGCCTATCCCCCCTCTCCGGGCTGCCGCAACGTTTCGAGTAAAGACCGCCGTGGTTCCCCCTCCACCACGGCGGTTCTTTTTTGCCCTGCAGCCTGCGTGTCACCGGCGCCGGAGCCCTTGGTCCAACGATCGCGGCTTTGCGTTTTCTGCTCGTCCCTTTAGGGTCGGGCCAGAATCGAAAGGCTGAAAAAAATGTCCAGAATCTCCCCCGTCCTCGACCGTCTCGACCAGAATCTCGACCAGAGCCTGGAGCGGCTTTTCGGCTTGCTCGGCATCAAGTCGATCTCCACCGATCCCGCCTACCGCGCCGACTGCCGCAAGGGCGCCGAATGGCTGGTGACCGAGCTCAAGCTGATCGGCTTCGAGGCCAGCGTGCGCGACACGCCCGGACATCCAATGGTGGTGGCGCATCACGAAGGGCCGGCCGGCGCGCCGCATGTGCTGTTCTACGGCCACTACGACGTGCAGCCGGTCGATCCGATCGAGCTGTGGGGAACCGATCCGTTCGCGCCGTCGATCAAGGAGATCGAGCCCGGCCGCAAGGTGATCACCGGGCGTGGCTCGGCCGACGACAAGGGACAGCTGATGACCTTCGTCGAGGCCTGCCGCGCCTGGAAGCAGGTGCATGGCAATCTGCCGTGCCGCGTCACCATCCTGTTCGAGGGCGAGGAAGAATCCGGCTCGCCGTCGCTGAAGCCGTTCCTCGAGGCCAACGCCGCCGAGCTGAAGGCGGATTTCGCGCTGGTTTGCGACACCAGCATGTGGAACCGCGAGACGCCGTCGATCTGCGTGTCGCTGCGCGGCATGGTCGGCGAGGAGGTCACCGTCAAGGCCGCCAGCCGCGACCTGCATTCAGGCCTCTATGGCGGCCCGGCCGCCAATCCGATCCGGATCCTGGCCAAGATCCTCGCCGACGTCCATGACAAGGACGGCCGCGTCACCATCCCGGGCTTCTATGACGGTGTCGAGGAGACGCCGTCGCAGGTGCTGAAATCCTGGGAGGGGCTCGGCGAAACGGCCGAAACCTTCCTCGGCCCGGTCGGGCTTTCCAATCCCGCCGGCGAAAAGGGCCGCTCGCTGCTCGAACTCACCTGGGCGCGGCCGACGGCCGAATTCAACGGCATCATCGGCGGCTATACCGGCAAGGGCTTCAAAACGGTGATTGCTGCGGAAGCGTCGGCGAAAGTGTCGTTCCGGCTCGTCCACAAGCAGGACCCGAAAAAAATCCGCGCCGCCTTCCAGGCTTTCGTGCGCGAGCGGATCCCGGCCGACTGCTCGGTCGAGTTCCATCCGCATGGCGGCTCGCCAGCGATCCAGCTTTCCTACGACTCGCCGTTCCTGGCCAAGGCCAAGGACGCGCTCTCCGACGAATGGGAGAAGCAGGCCGTCACCACCGGCGGCGGCGGCTCCATTCCCGTGGTCGGCGATTTCCAGACCTATCTCGGCATGGAATCGCTGCTGGTCGGCTTCGGCCTCGACGACGACCGCATCCATTCGCCCAACGAGAAATACGAGCTCACCTCCTTCCACAAGGGGCAGCGTTCCTGGGCACGCATTCTCGATGCGCTGACGCGCTGAGGCGAACGCAGGAAAATCAACTTTCTGTTGATTTTTTTCCGGATCGCGGCAAGGACGGGTTTGTCTACTGCAAGGTGCTGCAGCGTCCTTTGCGCATGTGAAGGATGTGCGGCGCTGCAGGTGCGATCCGGAGAAGAAAATGACCGATATCCGTTTCCACAAGAACGATCTGCCGGATCTGTCCCGCTACAATGTCGGGGCGGTGGCCATCGACACGGAAACGCTGGGGCTCAATCCACATCGCGACCGGCTCTGCGTGGTGCAGATCTCGCCAGGCGACGGCAGCGCCGACGTTATCCAGATCGCGCCGGGCCAAAAGGAGGCGCCCAACCTCGTCAGCCTTCTCAGGAACGACGCCGTGACGAAGTTGTTTCACTTCGGCCGTTTCGACATTGCCGTCCTTTATCACGCTTTCGGCGTCATGGCCGAGCCGGTTTTCTGCACCAAGATCGCCTCGCGGCTGACCCGTACCTACACCGACCGCCACGGGCTGAAGGATCTCTGCAACGAACTGCTCGGCATCGGCCTCTCCAAGGCGCAGCAGTCGTCGGACTGGGCGGCGGAAACGCTGTCGCCCGAGCAGCTCGAATATGCCGCATCCGACGTGCTCTACCTGCACCGGCTGCGCGAGGTTCTGGCCGCGCGGCTGGCGCGCGAGGATCGCACCAAGGAGGCAGAAGCCTGCTTCCGTTTCCTGCCGACACGGGCGAAGCTCGACCTGATGGGCTGGGCGGAGGAAGATATCTTCGCGCACAGCTGACGGAACCCGGCGCGTCGAGCGACGTTCCTGCCGGTCCACTGAATGAGATGGGGAGGGAATGAAATGGCAGAGCGCAAACCGATCGCGAGCGCGCCGAAGGACGGCTCCAAGGTCACCATCATGTGGACGGACAACGACGGCGTCATCAACGAATCCGTCGGTCAGTATCGTGACGGTGGCTGGTGGGTCTACATCGACAGCAACACGCAAAAGAAGGTCGATCCGACGAGTTGGCGGCCAGCATCGGGCGATAACGAAGACCAGCAGTGACCTCGCTGGCGCGGGCAATCACTTTCGCATAGCTTGAAGCCGTTGATCTCGAAGGCGATTCGGAGCCTTCGCTTTCATCGCTTGCCCGGAGGGACCTGCATGGGTATCGAAAGTCTTCTCGTCTTCATCATCATCGGCGCCATCGCTGGCTGGCTTGCCGGCCTGATCGTGTCGGGCTTTGGCTTCGGCCTGATCGGCAACATCATCGTCGGCATCATCGGCGCCTTCATAGCCGGCTGGCTCTTCCCGAGGCTGGGCTTCGCCATCGGCGGCGGCATCCTGGCGTCGATCATCCATGCCACGATCGGCGCCATCATCTTGCTGCTGGTGGTCCGGGTCTTGAAACGAGCGTGAGACTCAATCACCGGAAAGGGGCGCGATGAGACAGAACATGCTCTATCTCATCATCGGCGCATTGGTCGTCGTGGTCATCGCGCTCGGCATCTACATCTATCGTGAGCAGACCAGGCCGAAAGGCGTGGAGCTCAAGATCGACGACAAGGGCATCTCGATCCAACAGAATTGATCCGATCGCTGGCGCATCTCGCGGCTTGACCGGCCTGCTCCGGATAACAGCTTCCATCAATCTTGCGGAGCGGGACGGCAAAGAAGATGACGTCCCGGCAGTTCGGCGGTATCATCATGGCATAGGGAGTTTGGGGCCAGCCAACCTAGCCACTAGGAGGTTGCCATGAAGCACCAAACACTGGACCAGCTGCACGCAGTTGCCGAGGTCAACACCGCCAAACCCGTCATGAGCCGAACCCAGCGCCTCGCACGTTGGGCGGAGCTTCTCGAACGTGAGCCCAGCCGGCTGCTGACCGCGCTTACCGGCACCGAATACCGTGCCCGCGCCGAACGCGATATCATGCGTGGCGACGGCTCGCCGATATCGGTCGCCCTCGAAGACCCGATTTTGCACGGTGAGGGTTTGAAGGACGACAGCTACGGGGAAGCAAAGCGCTTCTTCGAGCTGACCGATTATCAGTTGCACGAGATCGTCTGCTACTGCCACGTCGGCGACGTGATGCAGGCATCGAGAGCGGCGCTGTCGGTCCGTGCCGTTCTCGACTAGTCCACGGCCGACTTGCACGCCGGATGCAATCTGGCAAGGAGCGCGGCCGGATCCTCAAGCCGATCGCGCTCCGACAAGGCTCGAATAACGGCGGTCTCGCCCCGGCGGTCCGGTCACGGCGGCCGGGAGCTTCGCCCTACGGAACCGAGCCGGATTGGGTGCTTGCCAAGCATTTGATTTTCAATCGCTTCGATTTTTCCCAACTTAACGCGCCTTTAAACCGCCGCATCTACTCTGCAACTCGAGCGCCATCGGCACCGGGGACAGACAAGCGCAGCGCATGGCGAACCGCAGAGACAGTCGCATCGAACCGAGCTTCGAGGGCTCGCCGCGGGCGAAATCCTCCGACGGCTTTTCGGTCAGCGAGGAGGATCGCGTCGTGCCGGCAAATCGCAAATCCGCAGCAAAACGCAAATCCGCCAAGGCGAAGTCGCGCGGCCGCGGCCGGAGCGGAAGCCGGCGCGGGCTGTTTTCCATTTTCGGCCGCCTGCTCTACTGGTGCTTCGTGCTCTGCATTTGGGGCGGCATCGCGGTGGCCGGCATCGTGGTCTATTACGGCGCCAAGATGCCGGCGGCGACCACATGGTCGATCCCCGACCGCGCACCCAACATCAAGATCGTCTCGGTCGACGGGCAGCTCATCGCCAACAGAGGCATGAGCGGCGGCGAGGCCGTCGGCCTGCATGAAATGTCGCCCTATATCCCCGAAGCCGTCGTCGCCATCGAGGACCGGCGCTTCTATTCGCATTTCGGCATCGACCCGATCGGGCTTTCGCGCGCCATGGTCACCAACGTCGTCGGCGGCCATTTCTCGCAAGGCGGCTCGACGCTGACGCAGCAGCTGGCCAAGAACCTGTTCCTGACGCCGGACCGGACGCTGGAACGCAAGGTGCAGGAAGTGCTTTTGGCGCTCTGGCTGGAGCACAAGCACAGCAAGGACCAGATCCTCGAAATGTACCTCAACCGGGTCTATTTCGGATCCGGCGCCTATGGTGTAGAGGCCGCCTCACGGCGTTATTTCGGCAAGAGCGCCCGCGATGTCTCGCTCTCGGAGGCAGCACTTCTCGCCGGCCTGCTCAAGGCGCCGTCGCGGCTCTCGCCGGCGCGCGATCCCAAGGCGGCGGAAGAGCGCGCGCAGCTCGTGCTCGCGGCCATGCGCGGGGAAGGCAAGATCAGCGAAAAGGAATACAAGGTGGCGCTGAGCGCGCCGGCGACGCGCGCGCCGTCCTACTGGACCGGCTCGGAGAACTATGTCGCCGACACGGTCATGGAAGAGCTTCCGGACCTGATCGGCGACGTGCGCGGCGACATCGTCATCGACACCACCGTCGACCTCACGTTGCAGAAGCTTGCCGAGCAGTCGATCCGCCGGCTGATCGACGAGAGCGGCAAGAAGCTCAACGTCACGCAAGGGACGCTGGTGTCGATCGATGATTCCGGCGCCGTGCGCGCCATGGTCGGCGGCTACGACTATTCGACCAGCCAGTTCGACCGCGCCTCGGAAGCGCGGCGCCAGCCGGGCTCAGCCTTCAAGCCGTTCGTCTATATGGCGGCGCTGGAAGCCGGCCGCACGCCGGACAGCGTGCGCAACGACGCGCCGATCAGAATAGGCAAGTGGACGCCCGACAATTACGGCGGCAAATATTATGGCAAGGTGACACTGGCGACGGCGCTTGCCAAGTCGCTGAACTCGGTCGCCGCGCAGCTCACCATGGAAGTTGGGCCCGACGCGGTGGTCGAGGCGGCGCATCGCATGGGCATCCAGTCCGATCTGCAGTCGAACACCTCGATCGCGCTCGGCACATCGGAAGTGACGCCGCTGGAGCTGACCGCCGCCTATGTGCCTTTCGCCAATGGCGGGTACAAGCCGGACATCCATTTCATTCAGCGCATCACCACGGCCGGCGGCAAGGTGCTCTACGAGAACAATGGCGGCGGCGCGCCGCGCGTCATCAAAGCCGACATCGTCGGCATGATGAACTCGATGATGACCGGCACGGTCGAAGTCGGCACCGCCAAGAAGGCGGCCTTCAACTGGCCCTCGGCCGGCAAGACCGGCACCAGCCAGAATTCGCGCGATGCATGGTTCGTCGGATACACCGCGAACCTCACCACCGGTGTGTGGTTCGGCAATGACGACGGCAGCCCGATGAAGAAGGTGACCGGCGGCGCCTTGCCGGCGCAGGCCTGGCACGAATTCATGGTTGCCGCGCATGAGGGCGTGCCCGTCAGGCCGCTGCCCGGCACGTGGAAGTCGACGCCGTCCGATACGATCGTGCCGGACGAGATACCCTCGGCGGATGCCTCGCAGCCGCCTCCGACGCCGCCGGCAGCCGTCGGCCAGTCGGCGCCTGTCGCCCAG
>NZ_JHQR01000063.1 GCF_014843825.1 Mesorhizobium silamurunense | reverse complement strand
CCGGCGTCACCCCGCCGCCGGATTTGCGGAAGGTCGCCAGCCGGGCCGGCGCGTCGGGCATGTGGCGCGAGCCCGATGCCGCATCGGCGCGATCGGCGATGAAGCGCTTGACGATGCGGTCTTCCAGCGAATGAAAGGTCACGACGGCGAGCCTACCGCCGGGCTTGAGCACCCGCTCGGCGGCGAACAGCGCGCCCGCCAGTTCGCCGAGCTCGTCGTTGACGAAGATGCGCAGCGCCTGGAAGACGCGGGTGGCCGGATGGATCTTGTCCTTCGGCGCGCGGCCTATATGGGTGGCGATGGCGTCGGCCAGATCGAGCGTGCGCTCGAAGGGCCGTTTCTGGCGCCGGGCCTCTATCATGCGGGCGATGCGGCCGGCATGCCGCTCTTCGCCGAGAAAGCCGAAGATGCGGGCAAGGTCGCCCGCCTTGAAGGTGTTGACGACATCGGCGGCGCTCAGGCCCGCTTGCGCCATGCGCATGTCGAGCGGCCCGTCGGCGCGAAAGGAAAAGCCGCGCTCGGCCTGGTCGAGCTGCATGGAAGAAACGCCGATGTCGAGCACGACGCCATCGGCGCCCCCGACATGCTCGTCCAGCGTCGAGAACGGCGCCTCAACGAGCTTCAGCCTGCCGCCGGCCTGCCGTTCCAGAGCCCTGCCCGCGGCGATCGCATCCGGGTCGCGGTCGATCGCCACGACCGAAGCGCCGCGCTCGAGGACGGCACCGGTGTAGCCGCCGGCGCCGAACGTCCCGTCGACGATCGTCTCGCCCGGCTTGGGTTCAAGCGCCCCCAGCACTTCGCCAAGGAGGACCGGAATGTGACGGACCAGTCCGCCAACGGCGTGAGGATCATCGCCGTGGCCAGCCATCATTCCGGTCGCTCCCCGGGCTTCGTCCCCTGCCGAAGCTGCAAAAGCCTGGCCCGCGCCTGCGCCCCGTAGGCGGCAAGCCGGCCCGGTTCCCAGACCTGAAAGAAATTGCCGCGGCCGACAAAGGCCACCTCGTTCGAGATGCCCGTGTGCTCGCGGATGAAATCGGTCATCGTGATGCGGCCGTCCTGGTCCAGTTTCAGGAACGTCCCGTCGCCATGGCAGAAGAAGGACATGTCGTCCGCCGTCTGCAGGAAGGGATCCTCCAGCGCGATCCGCTGCTCGTAGCGGTCGAGCAGGTCGAGCCCGCCGACGTCCATCGCCGGAAGGTCGAGGCAGCGTAGCGCATAGAGCTCCGCATAGCCACGTTTCTGCACGACCGCGCGGAAGTGCGCCGGAACGGACACCCGCCCCTTCGCATCGATCCTGTTCACTGCGCTTGACAGAAATCGGTCCACTACGCGTTACAGCCGCTGTCGCCGCTGCACCCCTTCCCATGTTTTTCTCCGCGCCGCCGTCGTGCGTCGCCTCGCGACAAATCGCTTCATTCACCAAGGCGAAAACCGGCAAACGCGCAGCCGCCGCGACTGCCCGATTGGCGTACGCTTCACCCTGACGCGGAACGAAGGCTTGATGATGTGAATGGGATATCATGGGGCACTATGGGCGTCAACGGGAAGAGGCATCACAAACGCGCATGCCACAACCAGGAAGAGCAGACTGACGGCACGTCTCGTCTTTATCGTCCATTAAGCCTAACGAACCGTTTAGAACCGTCTGGCCCAAAAGGACGCGGCTTGCTGCGAGCCTTCGGCGCGCCTAGCGTCGAGCCTCTGTTCAGCGAGGAATGAGCCCATGGCCGAAACCGCGAAGTCACGCGCCGCGACACTTGCCCATCTGCGCAGTGGCGATTTCGCCAAGGGCGATCCCATCCCCTTGCCGCTGACAATGGCCTCGATCTTTCATTCGCCGGGCGACGCGACGGGCTTCGATCAATACGGCCGTTTCAGCAATCCGACGTGGCACGCCGTCGAGCATGCGCTTGGCCATCTGGAGGATGCGCAATGCGTTGCCTTTCCGTCGGGAATGGCAGCGATTTCGGCGTCGTTTTTTTCGCTCGTCAAATCGGGCGACCGCATTCTCTTGCCCTCGGACGGCTACCATACGACACGTGCGCTGGCGGAGCGTTTCCTGAAGCCGCTCGGCGTCACCTATGACGTGAGGCCCACATCGAGCATGCTCGATGGCGGTTTTGCCGGCTACCGGCTGGTGTTCGCCGAGACCCCGTCCAACCCGAGGCTGGACATCTGCGACATCGCCGCCGTCGCCAAGGCCGTGCACGAGCAAGGCGCGATCCTCGTCGTCGACAACACGACGATGACGCCCTTCGGCCAGCGCCCGCTCGACCTCGGCGCCGATGTCGTGGTGTCGGCCGATACCAAGGCGATCAATGGGCACTCGGATGTGCTGTTCGGCCATGTCGCCAGCCGCAATCCGGATATTGTCGCCAAGGTCAGGGACTGGCGCGAGACGGCAGGCGGGATCCCCGGGCCGTTCGAGGCCTGGCTCGTCCATCGCGGCCTCGAGACGCTGGAGGTGCGTTTCGATCGCATGTGCTCTTCGGCCGAAGCGATCGCCCGTCGTCTCAAGCGACATCGCGCGGTGAGCGGCCTGCGCTTTCCCGGGCTCGAGGGCGATGCTTCGCATAATCTGGCGCGCGCCCAGATGGAGCGCTTCGGCTTCCTCATCTCGTTCGAACTGGCGTCGGAAGAGAAGGCCGAGGCTTTCATCGACAATTGCGCGCTGTTGGAATCGACAACTTCCTTTGGCGGCGTGCACAGTTCGGCCGAGCGACGCTCGAAGCGCGGCGATGCGGTGCCGCCCGGCTTCGTGCGCCTTTCGGTCGGCTGCGAACCGGTGGAGGAGCTCTGGCAGGCGATCGAGGTGTCGCTGGACCGGCTCGGCGGTTGAGCCGATCACCTCGTGAGATCGTCGGCTCCGATCTTGCGACGTCCGTGCAGCACACGGAGGATTTCGACCGCATGCTCGCCAACTCGATATAAGGTGAGGTAGTCGCCGACGATGAGATGGCGAACACCCGGCGCAACGTCGTCGCGCGGAGGCCCGGAAAAAGGATAGGTAGCCAGTTGCTGCCAACGGCTTTCAATACGATCGAGTAGTCGGTCTGCTGCGATTTCGTTGTCGCCAGCGACATAAAGCCATATGGCAATCAAATCCTCTTCAGCATGCGCGGTTCGAACAATGGGCAGCAAGCTCATGCTGCTCCACTGGATCTCAAGCGCCTTCGCGCCTCAGCCTTGATCTCTTCAATCGATGCGAACCGCCCCGGCCCGCTGTCGATCCCCTCTTGCACCAGCTTGCGCAATTCCTCGACCGTATAGCCGAGCAGGTCACGCCGGTCCTTCCATTGCCTGAGCGCGTCCCGGATCACTTCACTCGCCGAGGCATACTCGCCGGCTGCCACGACATCGTCGACAGCCTGCGCCAGTTCGGGAGAAAGCGTTATGCTGCGTTTGTCGACCTGACCCATCACCGGCTCCTGATATTTGTCCGCCGGCGCCAAGGTACGATTTAATCGTACCGGCTTCAAGAAGCGTGTGTCCGCCTTGAATCAACAGGCGAGCCTGACGGCACAACCCGCTGATTTCAGGAGCTCTCTTGGATGTCGCGAAGAAAAAATGCCAGCTGGCCTGTAAGCCGGGTTCTGTATGGCCCCCGCGCCTTGCGGCGCGGGAACGTGGCGGCCATTCATCTTGGGCACGTGTCGCCACACGCCTCACGCAACCTACCCGGGCGGTGGGCCGGAAACAGCCCTCGAAGGTTTCCCCTCGCACCGCCCCTATTCGGTTTTGCTCCCGGTGGGGTTTGCCGTGCCGCTCCTGTTGCCAGTCGCGCGGTGGGCTCTTACCCCACCCTTTCACCCTTGCCGCGGCATTCGCCGCGGCGGTTTGCTTTCTGTGGCACTTTCCCTGGGGTCGCCCCCGCCGGCCATTAGCCGGCACCGTGTCTCCATGGAGCCCGGACTTTCCTCACCCGCAGCCTTTCGGCTCTTGCGGGCGCGGCCGCCCGGCCAGCTGGCAAGCGCGTATAAAGGGATTCCCGCCGGAAAACGCAAACGAAAAAGGCAGCTGCCCCGCTTTAGGCGGGCGAGCCGAGCGCCGCCATCTGCACCTTCACCTTGCTGCAATAGGCGGCCGAAACCGGATTCATCCGCCTCGCACCATGGCCGGCATTGTATTTGAGGATCGTGCCGCAGGTCGTGCCGCCGCCGAGCCCTTGCGCCATGGCCAGGTACTTCATGCCGTATTTGATGTTGGTGTCGGGATCGAACAGTCCCTTGGCTGAACCGGTATAACCCATCATCCGCGCCGTCGCCGGCTTGATCTGCATCAGGCCGATCTCGCCGGCGCTGCCGACCATGTTCGGCCGATAGTTGCTTTCGATCTTGATGACGGCCTTGGCGAGCGACACCGGCACGCCGTAGCTCGCCGCATAGCGGGCGATGATCGCAGAATATTGGCCACCGCCGGTCGCCGGGGACGACAGGGCGGGCTTTTCGGGATGGATGGAAGCCGTCGTCGTCAGGTCGATGGTCTTCCTGCCGCGCTTTGCATTGCGCTTGACCGTTGATTTCGCCGACCGCGCTACTCCGGCTTTCTGCACCTTTGCCTGGGCGACTTTCGTGGTTTTTGCGGTTTTGGGATCGGGGGCTGTCTTTGGCGTTGCGGGGGTTGCCGCGAACCCATTGTCGGCCGCCCGCAAGCTAAGGGGGGCACTGTTTGCCGGGCTGAAGGCAAAACTCATCACTCCGGCAGCAACGGCTGCCGCTACAACGGTCAATCTTTGCATGTAGTCCTGTTCTGTTAGAACCGCGCGAAGAATTTCGCGCAGCTGGGCCAACTCAACATCGGAGCATCTTGGGGGGATAGATGTCCAACAACTTGTGGGAGATGCGTTTGGAGAGGGAATTGGCGCCAATGAAGGCGAGGCAATTCACTTTGTATGACAAATTGTAATTTAGGGAACGTGGCGAGATTATTTGGGCGAGGCTGTCTTAACGGAAGCTAGCAGCCTTTGCAGCGTGCGGATCGTCGAGCCGTCCGCCACGCCGTCGACGAGTCGCCGCCGGAAATGCAGCTGAAACGCCGCCACCACGATTTCCGTTTGGCGATCGAAGGCGCCCGATATCTCGACGCTGTAGCCGTAAAGCGCCAGCATCGATTGCAGTGCCTCCACGTCGGCGCCGGTGTCGCCCGCCCTCAGCGCCGCACCATGGCTGATCGGGGTCGCGGCAACGAGATGGCCGACGCCGGCCGCAAAGAGCGCTTTCCAGGGAAACTTCTCGCCCGGGTCGACCTTGCGTCCCGGCGCCACATCGGAATGCGCGAGCACCCTTTGCGGTGGAATGGAATGCCGTCCGGCGACCCCCTCGCATAAACCGATAACGGCGTCGATCTGCCGCTTCGGGAAGGCTTTGTAGCCCAGCGAATGCCCGGGATTGACGATCTCGATGCCGACAGAGCAGGAGTTGATGTCGACACGCCCGAACCATGAACTCTTGCCGGCATGCCAGGCGCGGTCGCTCTCGCGCACCATCTGCACGATGCGGCCATCCTCATGGACAAGATAATGCGAGGACACCTCGCTTGCCGGATCGCACAGCCACGCCTCGGCGCTGGCCCCCGTCGCCATGCCGGTATAGTGCAGCACGATCATGTCGGGCCTGAGTGTGTCGCGCCGCGGACCGAAATTCGGCGACACCCTGACCTCGGCACCCGGCTGGTCGGGCAAAAAACCGCTCATACGTGCCTGAGGCCCCGTTCGATCATCTCATAGGCCGCATTGATCGCGGCGACCCTTGTCGTGGCGATCTTGATGAATTCCTGCGGCAGGCCGCGCGCGATCAGCCTGTCGGGGTGATTGTCGGAGATCAGCTTGCGATAGCGCTTCCTGACCTCCTCGAACGGCTTCCCCCGCTCGATGCCCAGAATAATATAGGGATCGGCGGCGCCGAGATTGACGTGCCGCGACAGGATCGCCTGGTAGTGCGCCTCATCGATCCGGAAGATCTCTGCGATGCGATGCAGGAATTGCCCTTCCCGCTCGTGGATCAGCCCGTCGGCCTTGGCGATATGGAACAGCCCGTCGAGTATGTCTTCCAGCATCATGCAATTCGCATGGCCGGAACCGCATAGCTGCGCCATGCGCTGGGCATAGATTTCAAACCCGGCAACGTCGCGCTTGGCGAGGTCGTAAAGGCGCGCCACGTTGCGCGTTTCCTTGGGCGGCACTTCGAAGATTTCCTGGAAGGCGCGCACCTCGTCCTGGGAGACGATGCCGTCGGCCTTGGCCATCTTGGCCGAGAGCGCGATCATCGCTACCGAGAAGGCAACGCGCCGGCGCAGGTCCGCGTCGCCGGAGAACACGGTCCGCACGGCCTCGACGACATCGGCGACGCCCGAGGACGCCGACGACGAAACACGAGCGATGAAGTCGCCGAGGCGGTCCCAAATCGACATGCCGGCTTCTTAGTGCGAACCGGGCACCGCTATCAAGCCGGGACAATGCCGCAGGTCGAACGGCGTTTGATGGCAGTCCCGCCAAAAGAAAGGCCGGCGCAAGGCCGGCCTTCCGATTTCATTGGACAGATTTCTACTGCGCCGGTGCAGCAGGAGGTGTTGCCGGAGCCGGTTCGGCAGGCTTCGAAGCGTCAGGCGAGGCTGGCTTCATCGGCTGCTCGTTGGCCGGCGGGTTGGTGCTCTGGGTGGTCGTTTTGTCCGTGCCGGTGCCGCTGTCGCTGCAAGCCGCGACCCCCAGCAGGGCGAGCGCCGAAACAGACGCCAGAATGAGCTTCTTCATGATATCTCTCCTTCAGCAAGCGTTCACGTTTCGGTGAACGGCCACAAGAGAAATGCATCGAGCGGCTCACAGGTTTCGTAACGTTGCGTTTCCAAATGTAACATCAACTTGCGATTGCCGCCGAAACGGCGAACTAACAGAGCAAGCGCTCGCACAGATTGGATAGGCAGAATGACGGAAGCCGCGGTGAACAAAAAATGGGATTTCTGGATCGACCGGGGCGGCACGTTCACCGACATCATCGGCCGTGACCCGCGAGGACAATTGCATCCCCGAAAGCTATTGTCGGAGAACCCTGAGGCCTATGCCGATGCCGCCATCCAGGGCATCCGTGACCTGCTTGGGCTGAAAACCGGTGCGACCATCCCCCCTGGCCGGATCGGCGACATTAAGATGGGCACCACGGTCGCCACAAATGCGCTGCTCGAGCGGAAGGGCGACCGGGTGCTCCTGCTCACCACCAAGGGCTTTCGCGACGCGCTGCGCATCGCCTATCAGGCGCGTCCGGATATTTTTGCCAAGGAAATCGTCCTTCCGGAACAACTCTACGAGCGCGTGATCGAGATCGACGAGCGCGTGCGCGCCGATGGCTGCGTCGAGCGGCTGCTCGACATCGCCGCCTGCCGCCCGGCGATAGAGCAGGCCAAGGCCGACGGCATCGACGCGGTCGCCGTCGTCTTCATGCATGCCTGGAAATATCCCGACCACGAGAAAGCGGTAGCAAAAGTCTGCCTCAAGATCGGCTTCAGACAGGTCTCGGTCAGCCACGAGGTCTCGCCGCTCATCAAGCTGGTCGGCCGCGGCGACACCACTGTGGTCGACGCCTATCTGTCGCCGATCCTGTCACGCTACGTGCAGAAGGTGGCAGGCGAGTTGGGTGCCGGCCCACGCCTGATGTTCATGATGTCGTCGGGCGGGCTGACCGCCGCCGACATGTTCCAGGGCAAGGATGCGCTGCTATCGGGTCCGGCCGGCGGCGTCGTCGGTATGGTCGAGACGGCGAAGCTCGCCGGCTTCGAAAAGGTCATCGGCTTCGACATGGGTGGCACCTCGACCGACGTCGCCCATTACGACGGCGAATATGAACGCGCCTTCGACACCGAAGTCGCCGGCGTGCGTATCCGCGCGCCGATGATGCGCATTCATACTGTCGCTGCCGGCGGCGGCTCGATCCTGCATTACGAGGCCGGCCGCTTCCGTGTCGGCCCGGACTCCGCCGGCGCCAATCCCGGCCCGGCCGCTTACCGACGTGGCGGGCCGCTCGCCGTCACCGACGCCAATGTGATGCTCGGCAAGCTGCAGCCCGATGTCTTCCCGGCGATCTTCGGTCCCGGCCAGGACCAGCCGCTCGACGTCGGCACCGTGCGCGAAGAATTCGCGGCGCTCGCTACCGAGATCGGCGATGGGCGCTCGCCGGAAGCGGTGGCCGAGGGCTTCGTCACCATCGCCGTCGAGAACATGGCCAACGCCATCAAGAAGATTTCGGTGCAGCGCGGCTACGATGTCACCGAATATCTCTTGAACTGCTTCGGCGGCGCCGGCGGCCAGCATGCCTGCCTGGTCGCAGATGCGCTCGGCATGGAAGCGGTGCTCATCCATCCCTTCTCGGGCCTGCTTTCGGCTTACGGCATCGGGCTGTCGACAGTTTTTGCCTCGCGCCAGCAGGCGCTGCTGAAGCCGCTCGCCGAAGAGTCCCGCTCCTCGATCGAAGAACTGATTGCGGCTTTGCGCCAAAGTGTCGTCGCCGAACTTGCGGCGCAAGGCATTGCGGAAGCCGCCATCGCCTCGAGACCGGTCCTGCAGATCCGTTATGACGGCACGGACACGACTTTGCCGGTGAATTTCGAGCATGGCTCGATTTTCCGCGCCAGAAGCGATTTCGAGGCCGCCCACAAGGCCCAATTCGGCTTCGTCTACGAAAACAAGCCTATGATCATCGAGGCGGTTGGCGTCGAAGGCAGCGATGTCGGGACCGCTGCGCGCGACGAAAATGAATCAAGCCTCGAAGACAAGGCGGCAAGCCCCTGGCAGACCCGGCAATTCTTCGCCGACGGCGCCTGGCGTGATGCCGGTATCTTCCGGCGCGAGGATCTGAAGCCCGGCCATAAGGTGGCGGGTCCCGCCCTCGTCATCGAGCCGAACCAGACCATCGTCGTCGAACCGGGCTGGCAGGCCATGATCACGGCCCTGAACCATGTCCTGTTGCGCCGCATCGAAAAGAAACGCCGGCAGGCGGCGCTCGGCACCGAGGCCGATCCGGTGATGCTGGAGGTCTTCAACAACCTTTTCATGTCGATCGCGGAGCAGATGGGCGTGACGCTGCAGAACACCGCCTATTCCGTCAACATCAAGGAGCGGTTGGATTTCTCCTGCGCCGTGTTCGACCGTCACGGCGCGCTGGTCGCCAACGCGCCGCACATGCCGGTGCATCTGGGATCCATGGACCGCTCGGTCGAAACCGTCATCCGCCTGAATTCGGGCGATATCCATCCGGGCGACGTCTTCGCGCTCAACGCGCCTTACAATGGCGGCACGCATTTGCCCGATATCACTGTGGTGACGCCGGTATTCGATGACGCCCGCAAGGAAATCCTGTTCTGGGCAGCCTCGCGCGGGCACCACGCCGACGTCGGCGGGACGGCGCCGGGCTCGATGACGCCTTTAGCCACCACCGTCGACGAGGAAGGGGTGCTGTTCGACAATTTCCGCATCGTCGATCGCGGCCGCTTCCGCGAGAAGGAGCTCGAGGCGCTCCTGACCGACCATCCCTACCCCGCCCGCAATCCCGCGCAGAACATCGCCGACCTCAAGGCGCAGATCGCCGCCAATGAAAAAGGCGTGGCGGAGTTGCGCAAGATGGTCGGGCATTTCGGCCTCGATGTCGTCGAGGCCTATATGGGCCATGTCCAGGACAATGCCGCCGAGAGCGTGCGCCGTGTGCTGGAACGGCTGCCCGACAGCTCCGACTACGAATACCCCACCGACACCGGCCAGGCGATCAAGGTGAAGATCACTATCGACCGGGAAAAGCGCCAGGCGACGGTCGATTTCACCGGCACTTCGCCCGTGATGAAGAACAATTTCAACGCGCCGGAGCCGGTGGCGCGAGCCGCCGTGCTCTATGCCTTCCGCGTCATGGTCGAGGACATGATCCCGATGAATGCCGGATGTCTGCGGCCGATCAACATCGTCATTCCCGACGGCTGCATGCTGAAGCCCGCCTACCCGGCCGCGGTCGTCGCCGGCAATGTCGAGACCTCGCAGCATGTCACCAACGCGCTGTTCGGCGCCATGGGCGCGATGGCCAACGCGCAAGGCACGATGAACAACCTCACCTTCGGCAACAAGCAATACCAGTATTACGAAACGATCTGCTCCGGCTCGCCGGCCGGCCGGATGAATTCCGGCCGCGGCTTTGCCGGCACTTCCGGCGTCCACACGCACATGACCAATTCGCGACTCACCGATCCGGAGGTGCTGGAATTGCGCTTCCCTGTCGTGCTCGAGGACTTCCACATCCGCGAGGGCTCCGGCGGCAAGGGCAAATGGAACGCCGGCGACGGCACCAAGCGCACCATCCGCTTCTTGGAGATGATGGAGTGCGCCATCCTCTCCTCGCACCGCAACCGGCCGCCGCAGGGTCTCGACGGCGGCGGCGATGGCGAGGCAGGCTCGACCAAGGTCAGACGCAACGACGGCTCGGTCGACGTGCTGAAGGCCTGCGACCAGACGACGCTCGATGCCGGCGAGGCCGTCATCGTCATCACGCCGACGCCCGGCGGATTCGGCAAGGCGTAAGGAAGGCGTCAACTTAATGCATGTTGCGCAAAAGAGTGCAGCGGTTTTGCGAAAACGAGATGCATAAAAACAAAGACCTAAAGCACGTCGCCCGAATCCGTTTCAGCGCGACGCGCTTTAACGTCAACAGCCTGTCACCCGCCTGTCACAACGCTGCGCTACCCGCTTGCGCCAACGCAAACGGGGAATCACTTCGCCATGTCGGATGTCTCGGGAGAACTCGTTTTTCGGCGCGGCAAGGAAGTTGGAAAAGCGGTCTATCAGAACAGCGCATTGTCGAAGGACGGCATTTCCGAGCGGCTTTTCGCCTTCCTGTTCTCCGGCCTCGTCTATCCGCAGATCTGGGAAGACCCCGATGTCGACATGGACGCCATGCAGCTCGGCGCCGGGCATCGGATCGTCACAATCGCGTCAGGCGGCTGCAACATCCTGGCTTACCTCACCCGCTCGCCGGCCCGGATCGATGCGGTCGACCTCAACGCCGCGCACGTCGCGCTGAACCGCATGAAGTTGGAAGCGGTTCGCCATCTGCCCTCGCAGGGCGACCTGTTTCGTTTCTTCGGCGCCGCCGACACCAGCCACAATTCGGAAGCCTACGACCGCTTCATCGCACCGCATCTCGATCCGGTCAGCCGCCACTACTGGGAGCGTAGGAACTGGCGTGGCAGGCGCCGTATCTCGGTCTTCGACCGCAACTTCTATCAGACCGGCCTGCTTGGCCTTTTCATCGCCATGGGCCATCGGGTGGCAAAACTGTTCGGTGTCGATCCGGCCGGCATCATGAAGGCCGAGAACATCGGCGAGCAGCGTCGCTTCTTCAACGAGGAATTGGCGCCGGTCTTCGACAGAAAGCTCCTGCGCTGGGCGACATCGCGCAAGGCCTCGCTGTTCGGTCTCGGCATCCCGCCGGCGCAGTACGACTCGCTGATCACCTCCGGCGACGGCTCGATGGCGAGCGTCTTGAAGGCGCGGCTGGAAAAGCTCGCCTGCGACTTCCCGCTGAAAAACAACTATTTCGCCTGGCAGGCGTTTGCCCGCCGTTACCCGGAGCCCGGCGAAGCTGCCCTTCCCGCCTATCTGGAACAGCGCAACTACAAGACGATCCGCACCAACATCGATCGCGTCGCCATCCATCATGCAAATCTGATCAAGTTCCTGGCCGGCAAGGACGCTGGCTCGGTCGACCGCTTCGTCCTGCTCGATGCGCAGGACTGGATGACCGACGACCTGCTTAACGATTTGTGGACCGAGATCACCCGCACGGCCTCGGTCGGCGCCCGCGTGATCTTCCGCACCGCGGCCGAGCCCAGTCTGCTACCGGGCCGCGTCTCCAATTCCCTGCTCGACCAGTGGCACTATGAGAACGAGGCTTCGCGCGAATTCTCGGCCAGGGACCGCTCAGCGATCTATGGCGGCTTCCATCTTTATGTGAAGCGCGCGGCATGAGCACGACGGAACTGCCGGCCAGCCATGCCGAACTGATGGACGGCGTCTATCGCTGGCAGCGCCACATCTACGACCTCACCCGCAAATTCTATCTGCTCGGCCGCGACCGGCTGATCGCCGGCCTCGACGTGCCGTCAGGCGGCAGCGTGCTCGAGCTCGGTTGCGGCACCGGCCGCAACATCGTGCTGGCCGCCCGCCGCTATCCGGATGCCCGCTTCTTCGGCCTCGACATCTCGGCAGAAATGCTGGAGACGGCGAATGCCGCGATAGCCCGTGAAGGTCTGGCAGCGAAGGTCAACCTCGCGCGCGGTGACGCCACCGACTTCGACGCCAAGGCGCTTTTCGGCACCGCGCGGTTCGACCGCGTTTTCGTGTCCTATTCGCTGTCGATGATTCCTGGCTGGGAAAAGACCGTCACGGCAGCACTGGCTTCGCTTGCGCCCGGCGGTTCGCTGCATGTCGTCGATTTCGGCCAGCAGGAAGGCCTGCCGCGCTGGTTCCGCGCCCTGCTGCGCGGCTGGCTGCGAAAATTCCATGTCGAGCCGCGCGCCTCGCTGCGCGACGTCCTTGAATCGGAATCCGAGCGGACCGGCGCAACCTTCCGTTTCAGAACGCTTTATCGCGGCTATGCCTGGCTGGGCGTGATCGGCGCTCGAAAGTAGGCGGGCTCCTACTGATGTAGGGCCTTCACCAGCGCTGCCACCATCGTCTGCGGCCGGTAGCCGAGCTTGGCCGGCGTCAACCCGAGGCGCACCACCACCAGTTGCTCTGATGGCACGATGGCCACCGTCTGGCCGTCATGGCCCTCCATCCAATAGGTATCCTTGGGCAGGCCGGCGGCGGCACCCGCGCCGGGACTTTCCTCATCGCCCGGTCCCTCGATCCAGACCTGGCCTTTGCCGTAGACTTTCGAGGCCGGCGCCGGCTGCCGCATCCAGTCGACGAAGCCGGTCGGCAGGATCTGCGCGCTGTTCCAGACGCCGCCCTGCAGCAGGAACTGGCCGAAGCGCGCCCAATCATGCGCCGTGGCATAGAGATAGGACGAGCCGACGAAAGTGCCCTGTTCGTCGGTTTCGAGCACCGCGCTGTGCATGCCGAGCGGCTCGAACAGCGCCGTCCGCGGCCATGCCAGCGCTTTCGCCTTGTCGCCGACCGCGTCCTGCCACAGGCGCGAGAGCATCACTGCCGTGCCGCTCGAGTAGGAGAACACCTTGCCGACCTCGCCGGTGAGCGGCTTGGCCTCGCCGAAGCCCGCCATGTCCGCTTCGAGATAGAGCATGCGCGTCACGTCGGCGACGTCGCCATAGTCTTCGTTGAATTCCAGCCCGCTCGACATCGCCATCATGTCGGCAAGGCTGATTGCCGCCCGCCCGTCGGCCTTCCACGGCGCGAACAGGGCCTTGTTGTCGAGCGCCATCTTGCCGTCCTTCATCAGCGTGCCGACGATCGCGGCATTCACCGTCTTGGTCATCGACCAGCCGAGCAGCGGCGTCTTGGCCGAAAAGCCGTCACCATAGCGCTCCGCGACGATACGGCCGTTCTTCACCACAACGATCGCGCGCACGCCGGTCCCGGCCATGGCGGGATCGTCGACGATCGTTGAAACCTCCGGATTTTGCGAAGCATCCACCCGCTCGCCGTCGGGCCAGAGCGCATCTGGCTGTGTCGTCGCAGCGGGCGGTGCCACACGCAGGACGGTCTGCCGCGCCTTGCCGGTGTCGCCATCCGGAACCGATGCGCAGCCGACGCCGTCGCGCTCGACGGCGAGGCTCTTGCCCAGAACCCAAAGCAGGCCCGCCGAAACAAGCCCCCTTTCCTTATCGACGGATACTTTCATCAGCTTGAGCAGTGGATGGCCCGGCGCCTGCACGTCGACGGCCAGCACTTCATTCGGGTCGCGGCCGGCGATGAACACATTGGAGCAGACGATCTTGGCCGAATAGCCGGAGCCGACACGGATCAGCTCGGGCGGCGCAAAATAAAGCCAGGCGAAGAGCGCGACCACCGCCAGCACCACCAGGCCCAGCAGCCATTTGATGAACCTCACGACAGCCCGCATCTTTTCCCGCCCTTTGGATTTCCCGGCTCGCTTTATGTCATCGATTTGCCGCCATTGCTTCCGCAAAATCATGTCCGATGTCGATCGCCGTCAATGGATTATCAACCATGTTCGGCGATGACGGAGGGATGTCGCCCAAAAGTGCCAAGCTGCTTTGGGACAATGACATGCGTGAAGAATGGGCGGTCCTGTGGGGCGATCGTCCGGAGGGGGCCCGCGTAAGCGACCACCATCAATGAAGGACCCATCAGCGGCCGGCTGATCCCGGCTCGGGGGATATCATGCGCCGTCTTGCGGCCATCCTGATGCTTACGCTGTTGGGCGCCTGCTCGACCGTCGAGGATCTTTCGCCGCTGACGCCGTCAGCGCAGACGGTCGCGATGCGCGCGCCCCGTTTCGAGGATTCCAAGCCGCATGAATGGGACAGCGGCGCGCCCTGGACCTACGCCATCCACGGCACCGACGTCTCCAAATACCAGGCCTCGGTCGACTGGCCGACGGCCAAGGCCAGCGGCATCTCCTTCGCCTTCATCAAGGCGACGGAGGGCGGCGACCGTTTCGATGACTATTTCAACGAGCACTGGTCACGCACCAAGGCCGCAGGAATCCCGCGCGCGGCCTATCATTTCTTCTATTTCTGCACGCCGGCCGCCACCCAGGCGCGCTGGTTCATCGCCAATGTCCCGAGAGACCCGTCGGCGATGCCGCCGGTGCTCGACATGGAATGGAACCCGAAGTCGCCGACCTGCCGGCTGCGCCCCGATCCCGCGACCGTGCGCAGCGAAATGAGCACCTTCCTCGAAATCGTCGGGCGCCATTACGGCAAGAAGCCGATCATCTATACGTCGCTCGACTTCTTCGATGACAATAGCCTGGCGACGTTCCGCGGCTATCCTTACTGGCTGCGCTCGGTCGCCGGCCATCCGCGTCAGAAGTATGGCAGCCATCCCTTCGCCTTCTGGCAGTACACCGGCACCGGCATTGTGCCCGGCATGACCGGCAAGTCCGACATCAATGTTTTCAATGGCTCGGAAGCCGCCTGGAACAAGTGGCTGCGGCAGAACACCCGTTGACATCGGCCCCCGTGCCTGCTTTTCGACACGGCGGGCGGCGTATAGTTGCAACCGCTGGTGATGCGGAGCGGCGCACCCAACCGGGGGTGCCGAACGGCGCTCCTGAATTTTGAAATCTACGCATGATCCTGTCCGCACCGGGCCGCCGATCATGCGCCGGTCTCGAAAGGGAAGCGATGCGATTGCGCGTTGAAATCCTGGCGGCGCTGCTGGTCGGCGCTTTCGCCTGGCCTGCGGCGGCGCAGGAATGCGGCGGCGATTTCGAAGCCTGGAAACAGGGCGTGGCTGTCGAGGCCAAGGCAGCCGGCGTCGGCGCCGTCGGCCTGGACGCGCTGGAAAAAGCCGCGATCGACGAGAAGGTGCTGGCGCGCGACCGCGCTCAAGGGGTGTTCGCCCAGACCTTCGCCCAATTCTCGAACCGCATGATCTCGGCCTATCGCCTGAAGCAGGGCGCGGCCAACCTCAAGAAATATGCCGAGGTCTTCGCGCGCGCCGACAAGGAATTCGGCGTGCAGCCGGCCGTCATCACCGCATTCTGGGGACTGGAGACCGATTTCGGCGCGGTGCAGGGCGATTTCCATACGCTGGACGCGCTGGTCACCCTCTCGCATGACTGCCGCCGGCCTCAGCTCTTTCGGCCGCAACTGGTGCCGCTGCTGACCTTGATCGACCGCGGCGTGCTGCCGGCCGACGTCAAGGGCGCCTGGGCTGGCGAAATCGGCCAGACGCAGATCCTGCCGACCGACTACCTCGCCCGCGGCGTCGACGGCGACGACGACGGCAAGGTCGATCTCAGGAACAGCGCGCCCGATGTGATCATGACCACGGCCGACAAGATCCTGTCGCGCGGCTGGAAGCGCGACCAGCCCTGGGTCGAGGAAGTGCGCGTGCCGGACGACATGCCGTGGGACCAGACCGGGCGCACGAACAAACTGCCGATCTCACAATGGGCTCAGTGGGGCGTCACCAACCCGAACGGCACGTCGCTTGTCGATAACGGTCTCAAAGCTGGCCTGGCCTTGCCGATGGGTCGCAAGGGCCCCGCCTTCCTGACCTACGACAATTTCGACGTTTATCTGGAGTGGAACCAGTCCTTCACTTACGCGCTCACCGCTGCGGTGCTTGCGACCCGTCTGGCCGGCGCGCCGCAATTCGACCCACGCACGCCGGAGCAAGGGCTCAATGGCGATCAGATGAAGGCGCTGCAGACCAAGCTCGAAGCCAAGGGCTACGACGTCGGCACGGTCGACGGCATTCTTGGCACGAACACCCGCGAGGCGATCCGCAAGGAACAGATGCGGCTCGGGCTGCCCGTGGACGGCTGGCCGACGCCGGAGCTGCTGGCGAAATTGTGAAATGGTAGCGAGATTCCGCTAACCTCGCCTCGACCGCAAGAAATCGATGAACGCACGCAGTGCCGGCGGCACGAGCCGGCGGCTCGGGTGGTATAGATAGAAACCCGGAAAGCCGGGCGACCAGGCTTCGAGAAACCGGACCAGCCTGCCCTTCTCGATCCATGGCTGGACCTGATAGTCAATCATGTAGGCTACACCTGCCCCATCCAGCGCCGCCTTGAGCATCAACTCCGTATCGTTGACGGTGAGACTTCCCTTGACCGCGATTTCCAGCGATCGCTTGCCGCGCGAAAACTCCCATCGGTAGATGTTGCCGCCGCCGGGCCACTGGAAGTTGATGCAGCGGTGCTCGTGCAGGTCCTGTGGATGACGGGGGACTGCGCGGCCCTCCAGATAGGCCGGAGCAGCCACAGCTGCCATTTGCAGATCGTCACTCAGCTTCACCGCCACCATGTCTTTCTCCAGCCGCTCGCCAAGGCGGATTCCGGCGTCGAAACGCCCCTCGACAATGTCGGTCAGCAGGTCGTCGACGATGACGGTCAGCGCGACGTCGGGATAGGCGCGCTGGAAATCGCCGAGGACCGGCGCGATGAAGCGCATTGCGGCAACGCGCGGAACGTTGATGCGTAGCGAACCGGCCGGGCTGACACGCGCGGTCTGGACCTCGGCAACAGCGTCATCCAGCTCTCCGAACGCAACGCCAAGGCGCGTAAACAGCGTCTCGCCGGCAGCAGTCGGCGAGACACTGCGCGTGGTGCGATTGAGCAATCTCACGCCGATACGCGACTCCAACTGTCGGATCGACTGGCTGAGCGCAGGCGGCGACACCCGCAGCCGCGCCGCCGCGCGGACGAAGCTGCCCTCTTCCACTATCGCCGCAAACGCTTTGAGCTCGGTGAATTCGGATCCGCGCATTATGTATCTCTGGATTAACAAGGCAGTCAGATAATAGGCGATTATCCGATCAATTGCAGGTCGCTATTTCTCAACCCAACGGTCACATCGGCGCAGCCGTGAAGAGTTGAAGGAAATCGATCATGTCCCAATCGCTGCAGGGCAAAACCGCAATCGTCACCGGCAGTTCACGTGGCATCGGCCGTGCCGTAGCCGAGGGTCTCGCCGCCGACGGCGCGTCCGTCGTCGTCAACTATGTCGGCAACAGAAAGGCCGCCGATGACGTGGTCGCTGCCATTTCGGTCAACGGCGGAAAAGCGGTGGCAATCCAGGCGGATATTTCCATTCCAGCCGATGTCCGCAGGCTGTTCGACGAAGCCGAGGACCAGCTGGGCGCCATCGACATCGTCATTGCCAACGTCGGCATCGCCGTCATCAAACCGCTCGTCGAAGCAAGCGAGGCCGATTTCGACCACGTCTTCGGCACCAACGCCAAGGGCACGTTCTTCACGCTTCAGGAAGCGGCCAAGCGTGTCCGCGATGGCGGCCGGATCATTGCCGTCTCGACCGGCGGCACCAAGATGTTCTTCACCCAGACGGCGCTCTATCTCGGCAGCAAGGGTGCCGTCGAGCAGTTCGTTCGCGTGCTCTCGCGCGAGCTCGGGCCGCGCGGCGTCACCGTGAATGCGCTGTCGCCAGGCTTCACCGACACCGACCTGCTGCCGGAGCGGGATCGCGCCGTGGCAGCCGGCATGTCGCCGTTCGGCCGGATAGGCACGCCACGCGATGTTGCCGATGTTGCAGTCTTCCTGGCCAGCGACGCAGCCCGCTGGCTGACCGGCGAGAATATCCAGGCCGGCGGCGGAGTCGCCTAGTCCGCCATTGTCTCCAAGCTCGCAAATCCCTGCGGCGCGTCGCCCTCATCGAACGGCGTCGTCACCTCGACGAACGTGTCCGGAAAGAAGCCGTTGAAGCGCGTCCTCAGTGACAGCGAATAGGCGCCGATATGGCCGATCTCGATCCAGTCGCCGGTATCGACTGTCTCCGGCAGCCAGAACGGTCTGGACAATATGTCGACGGAATCGCAGGTCGCGCCGCAGACCTTGAACGGCACGATTGTCTTGTCGCTGCCGTTGCGCGTGCGGATCGCGGGATCCGGGATGAAGCGCGCCGGCAACGTGATCTTGCCGGTCCATGAATCCGACAGCGATGCCCAGATGCCGTCATTGATGTAAAGCCGTTTGCCCTTGCGCAGCAGCACGCGCACGATCAGCGACAGGCAACGCGCCACGATCACGCGGCCGGGCTCGGCGACCAGCGGCATCTCGTCAAACTGATACTCCTCGAGGTCGCCGGCCAGCCGCGACATGAGCTGGCCGAGTGACGGCATCTCGATGTGCTTGCGATTGGGATCGTGGCCGTATTCGGCGGGAAAGCCGCCGCCCACGTCGAGCCCGGCAATGTCGAAGGTCAGCCGGTTGCGCACCCAGTCGGCCGAGGCCAGCGCCCGCTCATAGGTGTCCGGGTCCTCGATCTGGCTGCCGACATGGAAGCAGAGGCCGACCTTGTATCCGGTGCGGTTGAGCCGCTCGGCAAGCTCGACCGCGTTGGCCGGCCCGGCGCCGAATTTCTTCGACAGCTCATAGGCCGCATGGCCTTTGGTCTGGATACGCACGAACACCGTCACCGCGCCCGGGTCGATGTCGAGCGCCCGCACCACGCGCGTCAGCTTGGTGATCTCGTCCTCATGGTCGAGCGAAATCACCCGGATGCCGTATTTCTCCAGCGCCAGCTTGATGTCCGACTGCGCCTTGACCGGATGCATGTAGAGCATCTCGGCATCCGGTGAGACAGCGCGCACAGCGGCGAACTCGCCGGGCGAGGCCACGTCGAAGGCGCTGACCCCGGCCTCCACCAGTGACTTCAGCACAATCTGTTCGCCATTGGTCTTGACCGCATAGGCTGTCTTGCCGGGGAACATGCCCATGAACTGCAGGGCATCAGCCCTCAGAACCTGAGGGCGGAAGCAATAGACCGGATCGTCCGGACGAAGCGCCAGTGCCGCCTCGCGGGCATTTTCGAATCGCTGCATGGACGAATCCTTGATCTGGGCGCGCACAATTAATCCTAGCTAGCCGCCAAAGAAAACAGTTCTGTGTCTCGCCTTCGCGCCCGGCGGACTGCACCCTTTCCGCCAACGCTAAACCATCGGTCAGGCTTCGGGTGGCCCTTGCCGCCAGACCGTATATCGATTGGAGCTGTTCGGCGGCTGAGATTGCGATCGGCCTGGGAGGGTTGACGACATGACGATTACGGCTGGCGCCGCGGCGACGCGCGGACCGATGACGCTCAAGGGCTGGGCGCAGCTCCTGCTGCTCGGCGCGATCTGGGGCGGCTCCTTCTTCTTTGCCCGCATTGCCGTGTCGGAGATCCATCCGCTGGCGCTGGTGCTGTTTCGCGTCGCCATCGCCGCGGCCGCGCTTCAGCTCTATCTGGCGATCCGCGGCCCGTCCTTCCGGCTCGCCTTTCCTTACGCCGGCCTGTTCTTCCTGCTGGCGCTGACCAATAACGTCGTTCCCTTTTCGCTGATCTTCGCCGGCCAGACCGAACTCGGCGCCGGTGTCGCCTCGGTGCTCAACGCCACGACACCGTTCTGGACACTGATTCTCGCCAATGCGCTCACCACGGACGAAAAGCTCTCATGGAACAAGCTGGCCGGCATCGCGCTCGGCGTCGCAGGCACAGCTGTCATGATCGGTCCTGGTCTTGCTGCCGGCCTCGGGGGGCCGGTCTGGGCCAAGTTCGCGCTGATCGGCGCCTCGCTGTCCTACGCGGTCGCCCTGATGGTCGCGCGACGCTTCAATGGCGTGCCCTCGCCGGTCATCGCCACCGGGCAACTGACCGCCTCGACCGTCATCATGATCCCGGTCGTGCTTGCGCACGGCCCGGCCGGACTATTTTCGGCCTCGCCGCCGGTCTGGGCCGCGGTGCTGGGGCTGGCGCTGCTCTCCACGGCCTTTGCCTACATCCTCTATTTCAACCTCGTCGCCTCGGCCGGCGCCACCAATGCCTCGCTGGTCACTTTGATCGTGCCAGTCAGCGCCGTGCTGCTCGGTTTCCTGTTCCTCGGTGAACGCCTGCAGCTCTTCGAAATGGGCGGCATGGTGCTGATCGGACTCGGCCTGATCACCATCGATGGCCGCCTGTTCGGCCGATGGTAGCGGTGCCATTGCCACGGCTTCGCCATAATTTATTCACAACTCTTGGATCGATTTTTGCCGAAGAGTTTCAACGGCTAACGGCAAATCGGAAGTCGCAAATTCCACAATCATGTCGCATTGCAGCACGTTTTCCGCTTGCCTGTGACCCAAATGACTCTAGATTCCGGCCATGGCTCTGAAGAGGAGGCTATGGCATGGGACTGACGAGGCCAATCAACGCTTTGATGATTTGTGCCGCATTCGCATTCATCGGTGCCCTTATCATAGGCGTTCTTCCCTAACCCGCCAAAGCCGGGAAGATCCACACCGAGAGTAGTCCAAACAGTTCGAAAAGGCCGGTTCTACCCGGCCTTTTCCGTTTCCAGCCGTTTCAGGCCGCGGCCGATCCCGCCGCCTCCGCCTCGTGCGAGCGGATGCCGATCATATGGCAGACGGCAAAGACCAGGTCGGCCCGGTTCATCGTGTAGAAATGGAAATCGCCGACGCCCCGCTCGACGAGATCGTGCACCTGCTCAGCCGCTACCGCCGAAGCCACCAGCGCATGCGTCTGCGGGTCGTTCTCCAGCCCTTCGAAGCGTTCGGCCAGCCACGCCGGCACCAGCGCACCGCAGCGCGACGAGAAATTGGCGACCTGGGTGAAGTTGTGCACCGGCAGGATGCCCGGCACGATCGGGATATAGATGCCGGCGCGGCGCGCCCGCTCGACATAGCGCTCGTAGAGATCGTTGTCGAAGAAGAACTGGGTGATCGCCCGCGTCGCGCCATTGTCGACCTTGCGCTTCAGCATGTCTATGTCGGTGGCGAAATCCGGGCTTTCCGGATGCTTTTCCGGATAGGCCGAGACCGAGATGTCGAAATCGCCGGCGCTCTTCAGCGCCCCGACCAGCTCGGCGCCGTTGGCATAACCGTCGGGATGCGGACGGTACGCGGTTCCCACGCCCGCTGCCGGATCGCCGCGCAAGGCGACGAAACGGGTGACGCCCATGCCGGCGAACTCCTGGATGACACCGTCGACCTGATGACGGGCCGCGTCGACGCAGGTCATGTGCGCGGCCGGCCTCAGTGTCGTCTCGTTGAGGATGCGCTTCACCGTGCGTGCGGTGCGCTCGCGGGTCGAGCCGCCCGCGCCATAGGTCACCGAGACGAATCTCGGCTTGAGCGGCTCCAGCCGGGTGACGGTATCCCAGAGCCTAGCTTCCATCTCGTCGGTCTTCGGCGGGAAGAACTCGAACGAAACCCGGACCTTGTCGCCAATGTCGGGGCGGCGGGAAAAGCGGAACTGGTTCATCAGGCTGTTTCCCCCATTGGATATGTTTTGGCTGGCAGCGTGTCATTGGACGGATCGGCGATCAGCAGGCGGCGGTCGCGGCCAAGCCAGAGCTTGACGGTGAGCCTGGCCTCGGCCTGCCCGCGCGGCTCGAATTCCTGTCTGTCCTCGAGATCGAGCCCTGCCTCCTCGAACCAGTCGGCGATCTGCCGGTCTGAGAAGCCAAGCCGCATATGGGCGTGCTGGTCGCGCAGGAACTCGAGATTGTGGGGTGCGAAATCGACGATGACCAGCCTGCCCGACGGACGCAGCAGCCTCGCCGCCTCGCCGATGGCGCGGGCCGGATCGTCGAGATAGTGCAGCACCTGGTGGATGGTGACGAGATCGAAGGCGTTGCGCTCGACCGGCGGCGAAAAGATGTCGCCCTGGCGCACCTGCGCGTTGGCGACCCCCGCCTTGTCGAGATTGGCGCGCGCCACCGTCAGCATCTCGCGCGACATGTCGATGCCGACGCCGCGCCGGTAGAGCGGCGCAAAGATCTCCAGCAGCCTGCCGGTGCCGGTGCCGAGGTCGAGCATCGACTGGAATGGCCGTTTGCCGACGAGCTTGAGCAATGCGGCTTCGACCGCGCGATCGGGCACATGCAGCGAGCGGATACGATCCCAACTCGCCGCGTTTTCGGAGAAATATTCGGCGGCGCGATCCTGCCGCTTGCGCTTGACCGCGGCCAGCCGCTCCAGATCGCGCACCACCTGCGGATCGGCCTCGCGCACGCCGGAGACCAGGCGCTGCACGAAATCGCGCGAGCTGTCCGTGTCCGACAGTCTGAAGAAGGCCCAGGACCCTTCCTGGTAGCGGCCGATCAGCCCGGCATCGAGCAGCAGCTTCAGGTGTCGAGAGACGCGCGGCTGCGACTGGCCAAGGATCTCGGTGAGGTCGGAGACCGTGAGGTCCCCGCGCGACAGCAGCACCAAGATGCGCAGGCGGCTGGATTCGGCTGCCGCCTTCAATGTATCTACCATCGTGTCGAGCGTGACATGCATGAACGGGTTCTCACTGAAAGATATAAAGATATGTTTATGTCGGATTTGAAACCCTGGCAAGCACTATGTCGCTTCCGGACAAGAAAATGGCGCAGCCGTGATCCGCGCGCCGCGAACGATTGAGCGGACGAAGACGATGTTCGAGACGCGCGAGGGCGAGAAGCTCCTGAAGATCGATCCGGCGGATATGCCGCCGGACGGCCATCTCGTCTTCATCGGCCATATCGTCTCGCCCTGGACGAGCCGCGAGGATTGTCCGAAAAACATGCGCGCCGCCCGCGAAGCCGGACGGACAGCGACCATCCTGATTGACGAGCCATACCGCCAGGGGCTGCAGAACCTGGATCGCGCCAGCCACATCGTCATCCTGTCCTGGTTCGATCGCGCGCCGCGGACTCTGATTGTGCAGAAACCGCGCCATGCGGCTGAACCGAAAGGCGTTTTCTCGCTGCGCTCCCCCGCCCGGCCGAACCCTGTCGGCCTGCATGTCGCGAAGCTTGTCGCGGTCGACATCGAGGCCGGCCGGATCGAGATCGACGCCATCGACGTGCTGGACGGCACGCCGGTCATCGACATCAAGCCATACTACGCTTCGATCGATGCCTTCCCCGAAGCGACCATTACCGGACGCGACGAGAAATGAACGCGCCGACCGGCCGTCGCCGCGCCATTGCCAAGGCGCTGACCGCGCTCTTGCCGTTCGCCCCTTATGCCGACATGGAAAAGATCCGCGCCGATGCCGGCGCCATGCATATGAAGACCTTGCCGCCGACGATCGCGGTATGGCTGGCAACCATCGCTCATGTCCGCCACACCCATACCGACTACGAGAAATTGCTCGCCGAAGGCTATGACCGGGACTCGGCGCGCTTCTTCGTCATCGAGCAGACCAATGCGGTGCTGACCCGTTGGCGCGCAACGCGCTTGTTGGAGGAAGACGACGAGGACGAGTGAAGCAGATGGAACCCGCCCGGATCGCGTAGGCTCCTCGCGGGCAGGCCAGGCAGCGCCAGTCGCCTGGCTCTACTTCGTTTAGGACCGAACGCTAGCCTGCATTGCCGCAAACAACGAGGGAGGACTGAAATGAACCGAGCCGCCGCCCCCGAACCGTCCGGGTCGCCGCCCATCGTCTCGGACCGTCATGTTGACCCGCACACCTATCCCGACGGGGTGGCTTACTTCGACGGCCAATACCTGCCAATGTCGCAGGCCAAGGTCTCGGTGCTGGACTGGGGTTTCCTGAACTCGGACGCCACCTACGACACGGTTCATGTCTGGGATGGTCGCTTTTTCCGGCTCGACCTGCATCTCGACCGTTTCTTCGGCGGGCTGGAAAAGCTGCGCATGACGATCCCGTTCGACCGCGACGGGGTCGCCGAAATCCTTCACAATTGTGTCGCGCTGTCCGGCCATCGCGCCGCCTATGTCGAGATGTTATGCACGCGCGGCGCCTCGCCGACCTTCAGCCGCGATCCGCGTCAGGCGAACAACCGGTTCATGGCTTTTGCCGTCCCTTTCGGCTCGGTCGCCAATGCCGAGCAATTGCGAAACGGCCTCAATGTCGCGATCAGTGACAAGGTGCGCATCCCGCCCGCCTCGATCGATCCCTCGATTAAGAACTACCACTGGCTTGACCTGGTGCGTGGGCTCTACGATGCCTACGACCGCGGCGCCGACACCGCGCTGATCCTCGACTTCAACGGCAACGTCGCCGAAGGCCCGGGCTTCAATGTGTTCTGCGTCAAGGGTGGCAAGTTGTCGACGCCCGCAGTCGGCGTTCTGCCCGGGATCACGCGCCGCACCGTATTCGACCTGTGCGCCGAGGTGGGGCTGTCCGCGGTAGCGGCGGATGTCAGCGTGGCCGCGCTCAAGACAGTCGACGAAGTCTTCATCACCTCGACCGCCGGCGGCATCATGCCCGTCACGACGATCGACGGCACTCCGATCGCCGACGGCAAGGTCGGTGCGATCACAAGGCGGCTGATGGCGCTCTATTGGCAAAAGCACGACGACCCGGCCTGGTCGAACCCGGTGCATTACCGTCAGACCCGATAGATCCACTGCTCCGGCACCCGCACCGATATCTCCTCGCCGGATCTGATCGTGCCCGGCTTCTCGACCCAGGCGACGAGGCCGCGCAGCCGTTTCGCCGCCTTCGGGAACACCAGCGCTCCCGCTTCATGGTCGGCCATGCCGGCATTCTCGGCGATCGAGCGGCCGGCGATGCGGCAAGGCCCGTTCTGCCCATCGATCTTGATGGTCGCCCCACCCTTGAAGAACAAGAGCGAGCCTGCCGGCAGCATGGAAAGGCGCGGCACGCCTTCGATCAGCAGGTTGGCGCCGGTCCACTCCGGCTTGATCTCCGCGATGCCCATGCGCTCCGCCACGACGGCCAGTTCGTCTGCTGCGACAAGCGACAATTGACGCTCGTTGCGCATCTCGGTGCCACGCGGATACCAGGGCTCGCGCCCGCCCGAACGCCGCGTCGCGCCGGCATGGAAATCGCCCGCTATGCCGTCGAAGCCGAGGCGCAATTCCTCCACCGGCTTTGTCTCGAAATGATCAAAGGGCGCTATGTAGAGCGCCGCGGCCCTCGCCGCGAGCTTGCGGCCCGGCACGATCTCGACGGGCGTTTCAATCGTGGAGAACAGGTCCGGCATCGGTTCCGCCTTTTGCGTCGGCCGCTTGTCGCACTTCGGCTGCCCAGGCGGCAAGAGCGGTCTCGGCCAGAGCCCTGAGGTCTTCTGCCGAGGCGCCGTCGCGCGCCTGGATCGACATTCCGTGCATGACGCCGGTCAGGTACTTGGCCAATCGCTCGACGGACAGATCCGCCGGCAACTCGCCGGCTTCACGCCCCTTGGCCAGCCGCGCCGCGATCGCCGCTTCGGTCGCCTTGCGATATGTCTTGAGCTCGTCCGCGATGCCTTGCGCCTGCGGCGAGGCCGCCAGCGCGCCGCTGATGAAAAGGCAGCCGCCGGGCTTGCCCGGCCGGGTGTAGGCCTCAGCCGCTCCCATCAGCAGCAAACGGATCGCCTCCTTGACCGGCACCGGCGCGCTGAGCGCGTCCAGCGCAAACCCGATCTCCTTCTCGTGGTAGCGCACCAGCGCCCGACGGAACAACGTCTCCTTGTCGGCGAAAGCGTTGTAGATCTGCGGTGGCGTCAGGCCCATGGCCTCGCGCAGCATGGCAAGCGAGGTCGCCTCATAGCCATGTTCCCAGAACAGATGCATCGCGGCGTCGAGCGCCGCCTCCGGATCGAATGCGCGCGGCCTGCCTCCACGTGACTTCTCGAAATTTTCCATAGTGATCGATACGAAACCTATTGACTCGCCTGTTTCGAGTAACGTAACAATCAATACGTAACCTGACAAGTGCAAGCACCCGAGCCGTCAGAGCCATCCGCAGCAAGCAAAGGAGAACCGACATGCCGATCACCGTGACCGCGCCCGAAGGCGTGCTGACAGCAGCTGGCGAGCGCGAAATCCTGCCCCGCCTGAGCGCCGCGCTCATCGAAGCTTCCGGAGCCACCGGGAATTCATTCTTCACCGCAATCGTCGGCGGAACGGTCCATGTTCTGCCGAATCATCGCATCTATGCGGGCGGCACCAACCGGCCCGTCGTCATGGTGGAGCTGAAATTGCCGAACATCGGCCTGGCCTCCATCGAGGAGCGAGAGGCATTCATCACAGCCGCCGCCAGGATCGTCGCGGACCTTTGCTTGCCGGGCCACAGGCCCGAAAACACCTGGATCAACATCCTCAATGCGCCCGACGGCGGCTGGGGCATCGGCGGCCGGCAATATTCAGGCGAGGCGCTGGTCGCGGCAGCGATGGCCGCCACGCAATAATCGCGGGTCCTCAGCGCGAGGAGACACCCACGCGCGATGCGGCGTTGGCCGGGTCCTGCGTTCGTGGCGATCACGACGTTCTTACTGGCCGCTCGCTGCGCCGCTTCGCTTTAATGGCGGCGCAACGATAAGGATTGACCATGCAACCCGGACCTGCAATCGCGGCATTGTGGCTGATCTGGCTGGTGTCCTGGGCGCTTGCAGCTTTCTGGGCCGATCCCGTGCAAAAGCGCGCCGGCTTCAGGGCTGAGGCCCGGTATCGGGTGCTTTGGCTCGCCGGCACCGTCCTGCTGTTCGTGCCGGCGCATGGCTATGTCGGCCGGCTTCGGCTCTGGACGCCGACGCTTGCCGAGGCGTGGATTTGCGTCGCCCTGATCGCCATCGGCATCGCCTTCGCGTGGTGGGCGCGCCTGCATCTGGGCAGGCTGTGGTCGGGCACCGTCACCGCCAAGGCCGATCATCGCGTGGTCGACACCGGGCCTTATCGGCTGGTCCGCCACCCGATCTATACCGGCCTGCTGCTTTCGATCCTGGCCACCATGGCGGCGAAGGGCACCGTTTGGGGCGTTGCCGGCGCCGCCCTTCTGCTTATAGGCATCGTCGTCAAGGCCAGGCTGGAAGAGAGCTTCCTGCGCGGAGAGCTCGGACCCGCCTATGACGACTACGCCAGGCGCGTGCCGATGCTGGTGCCGTTCGCACCCGCCTGAGCCGGTTACAACATCCTCAGCAGCGCGCCGCCGATCGAATAGCCGGCGCCGAAGGCGCAGAGCAGGCCGAAATCGCCGGCCTTCATGTCGGCATGGTTTTCCGACAGCGCCACGATCGCGCCGGCGCCCGCCGTGTTGCCGAGCCGTTCCAGCACCATCGGCGCGCGGTCGTGGCCGACATCGTGGCCGAAGGCGAGTTTCAGGATCATCGCGTTCATGCGCGCATTGGCTTGATGCAGCCAGAAGCGGCGGATGCCTTGCGGCGTCAGCCCATGCTCGGCCAGGAACTCGACGATGAATTTGTGGCCGGCGACAGTGACTTCCTTGAACACCTTGTTGCCGATCTGCTTGATCAGATTGCCTTCGAGTTTGATCTGGTAGGGATCATCCTGGGCGGTGCGGGTGTGGTAGCCGAGATTGGTGCGGATGTTGTTCGACATTTGCGTCCAGGTGCGCGTGTCGAGCACCTCGAAGCGTCCCGGCCGCTTCTCGCCCTGGCTGAGCCCTTCGACGATCATGGCGACGGAGGCGTCGCCGAAGATGAAATGCGTCTGCCGGTCGCGGAAGTTGAGATGTCCAGTTATGATCTCGGGCGTCGACACCAGGATGCGCTTGTGCGCCCCTGCCCTGACCAGATTGACCGCGATGTGCAGCGCCGCCGCGGCGGAAGAGCAGCCGAGCCCCATGTCGAAACCGGCGCCCTTGGTGCCTAGCGCCTCCTGCATCTCGATGGCGATCGCCGGATAAGGCCGCTGATGATGCGAGGCCGAGCAGATCACCAGATCGATATCCGACGGTTCCACGCCGGCATGGGCGATCGCCTTTCTGGCTGAAGCGACGCCGAATTCCGCCTCCAGCGACAGCGCGTCGTCCGGCCGCGCTGGAATGCGCGGCGCCATGCGGGTCGGGTCGAGAATGCCCTGGCGCTCGATCACATGACGGGTCTGCACGCCCGACGCATGCACGATGAAGTCGCTGTCCGATTTCTGCAGCGGCGTCTCGCCGGTGACGGCGCGGCGCGCATTCTCTGTGTCGACCCAGCTGTTGAAGCTTTCGACCAGTTCTTCATTGGTGATGACAGGCTCGGGGATTTCGGCGCCGATGCCGCTGATGATGACGCGATGCATGTCCAATCCGTCCGAGGCACGGCCTTTTGTTCCGAAGCAAGCCGGCGGCTACCCTTGAAGCATTTGCCCGGTTTATGCCAGCCTAAACCTCTGTTGCGCGCGGCTATCGCGGTGAGTTGACCGGAAGACAGTCAGGCGCGCTTGGCGATGATGAAGATGCGAGGGAAACGCAGCAGCACCTTGCCGTTCGCCGTCTTCGGATAGGCCTTTGCGATCTTGGCGGTATAGCTTTCGAGGAAAGTCTTCTTCTCGTCCGCATCGAGCGGATCGAGGAACGGCTTCAGCCCTGTCGCCTTCACCCATTCGACGATCGCCTCGGCGTCGGCCAGCGGATGGTTATAGATCGTGTGCCAGATATCCACGCGGTCGGCGAGCGGCGACAGAAGATCGTAGTAGAAGGAAACCGGCGGCAGCGGCGCGCGAGCGGCGCCCTTGAGCTTGGCCGAGAACGGCATCTCGGCCGCCGTGTCGCGCATCAACCGATGCGAAGGCTCGCCGAGATTGTCGGGCATCTGGATGGCCAAGGCCCCGCCGGGCGCCAGCAATCCCATCAGCCGCCGGAACACCGCCGGATGCTCCGGCAGCCACTGGAACACGGCGTTGGCGAAGATCACGTCGACTGGGTTTTCCGGCTGCCAGACGGAAGCATCCGCAAGCGCGAAGTTGACGTTGGGCAGCCGCGCCCTCGCCTTCTCGATCATGTCGGGCGAGGTGTCGAAGCCGCTGACCTCGGCATCCGGCCAGCGTTCGACGAGCAGTTCCGTCGAATTGCCCGGACCGCAGCCTATGTCGACGACGCGGCGCGGAAAGTCGACCGGCACCTGCGCCGCCAGATCGCGCGCCGGTCGCGTGCGCTCATCCTCGAATTTCAGATATTGGGCGGCGGACCAGTCGGGTTTCATCTCGGTGGGGGTATTGCTCATCGATAGATTTCGCGACGATTACCAACTTCCACGACCAGAACGATCAGCCGGCTGTCCTGGAATTGAGCGATGACCCTGTAGTCGCCGACGCGAAAACGCCAAGCCTCTTCCCTGGTCGCGGTCAGCCGTTTGGCAAGGGCCTTTGGGTTGGGGTGCGACGATACTCTCTGGTTCAGGAACTCTAGAATGCGGCGTTGGTCTTTGGTCGACAGCCGTTCGATGTCTTTCACGGCTCTTGGCGTGAACTCGACACGCCAGTTCATTCAGCGGCGGGCTTCTTGCGGCGTTCCTCGGCTTCACGACGCTCAAGCTTCCGCATCACGTCGTCCAGCGGAACGCGAACGCCGTCGTCATCCTTCAGGCGTTCGTCCGCTATCCTGGCGTCCTGCCAATCCTCGATCGCCTCGAGGATGGCTTCTGTCACGACCTGATCCGTCGAACGGCCGCTTTCCTTGGCCATGGCGGCCAGCAGCTTCTCGGCTCTCTCAGGCAATTCGACCGTGATCATATGGGAAGCTCCATCCGGTCAATTTAGGTCAAATAGCGGATGCCTGCAACGGATCGGGACGCCCTACCGCGTCAGCCGCTTGTGCGTCATGCGGTGCGGGGTCGCCGCTTCCGCGCCCAGGCGGCGGAGCTTGTCCTTCTCATATTCCTCGAAGTTGCCTTCGAACCATTCGACATGCGCGTCGCCCTCGAAAGCGAGCATGTGGGTCGCCATGCGGTCGAGGAACATGCGGTCGTGGCTGATGATGACCGCGCAGCCGGCATAGGCTTCGAGCGCGTCTTCCAGCGCGCTCAGCGTTTCGGTGTCGAGGTCGTTGGTCGGTTCGTCGAGCAGCAGCACATTGCCGCCGCCCTTCAGCATCTTGGCCAGATGCACGCGGTTGCGCTGGCCGCCCGAAAGGTTGCCGACCTTCTGCTGCTGGTCGCCGCCGCGGAAGTTGAAGGACGAGCAGTAGGCGCGGCTGTTGACCTCGTGCTTGCCGAGCTTGATGACCTCGGCGCCGCCGGAGATCTCTTCCCAGACCGTCTTGTTCGGGTCGAGCGCGTCGCGGCTTTGGTCGACATAGCCGAGCTTGACCGTTTCGCCGATGCGGATCGAGCCGGCATCCGGTTTTTCCTGGCCGGTGAACGTCTTGAAAAGCGTCGTCTTGCCGGCGCCGTTCGGGCCAATGACGCCAACGATGCCGCCCGGCGGTAGCCTGAACGACAGGTTCTCGATCAACAGCTCGTCGCCGAAACCCTTGTTGAGGCCCTCGACCTCGATGACGACATTGCCGAGGCGCTCGCTTGCCGGGATGACGATCTGCGTGTCGGTCGGCTTGCGGTTCTGCGATTGCTCGACCAGTTCCTCATAGGCCTTGATACGCGCCTTGGACTTGGTCTGGCGCGCCTTCGGCGAGGACTGGATCCACTCGCGCTCACGCCAGATCGCCTTCTGGCGGGAATCGTCCTCGCGGCCTTCCTGGATCAGGCGCTTGGCCTTGGCGTCGAGATATTTGGTGTAGTTGCCCTCATAGGGGATGCCGCGGCCGCGATCGAGCTCGAGGATCCAGCCGGTGACGTTGTCGAGGAAGTAGCGATCGTGGGTGATGATCAGCACCGAGCCCGGATAGTCGCGCAGGTGCTTTTCCAACCATTGCGTGGTCTCGGCGTCGAGATGATTGGTCGGCTCGTCGAGCAGCAAAAGGTCGGGCTGCTCCAGGAGCAGCCGGCAGAGCGCCACGCGGCGACGCTCGCCGCCCGACAGGTTGGTCACCTCGGAATCGGCCGGCGGACACTGCAGCGCGTCCATCGCCATCTCGACCTGCTGCTCGAGGTCCCACAGGTTGAGGCGATCCATCTCGTCCTGGAGCTTGGCCGACTCGTCCGCCGTCTCGTCGGAATAGTTCATCATCAGCTCGTTGTAGCGCTCGATGATGGCGGTCTTCCTGGCGACGCCGTCCATGACGTTTTCGCGCACTGTCTTGCTTGCATCGAGCTGCGGCTCCTGCGCGAGGTAGCCCACGGTCGCGCCCTCGGCCAGCCAGGCCTCGCCCTGATACTCCTTGTCGAGCCCGGCCATGATGCGCAGGATGGTCGACTTACCCGAGCCGTTGGGGCCGAGAATGCCGATCTTGGCGTCCGGATAGAAGGACAGGTGGATGTTATCGAGCACCTTCTTGGTGCCGTAGGCCTTCGACAGGCCGGACATGTGATAGATGAACTGGCGAGCCACGCGTGCTTTCCCTGGAAACTGAGGTGTCAGGTTGAATGGGGGTTGCGCGCTATGTAGGCGATGAAGCGCCGAACGGCAATCGCTTTCGGCATGCCGCAATTTGTCCCGGAGCTTTCGCCGGGCTGGAGCACCCGTCCCTGGTATCGATCTTTTCGTCGCCCCGTCCGGGCTGACGAAAGCAGCGGTTAACCATTCGCCGTCAAAACGATGACAGGTGAGCAAAATCGTGTGAGGGCGCGATTTCGGGAAAGATCGGATCGACGCAGTGCTGAACGCTGTCCTGCTCCTTGCCGAAGCGGTTCTCTACTTCGGCGCCATGGTCACGCTCTTCCGCTTCCGGCGCCGCATCGGGCTTGGCGTGTTCGTCTGCGCTATCGGCGTCATGCACTTCCTCGAAACCTACCTCGCCAGCGTCTTCTACGTTGCGCTGCCCTTCGGCATGGTCTCGCCGGGTTCGGCCGTGCTGTTCTCCGGCAAGCTGGTGATGCTGCTCCTGCTATACATGAAGGAGGACGCGGCGACCGTCCGTCAGCCCATCTACGGCCTGCTGCTCGGCAATGCGCTGATGATCGGACTGGTGCTGTTGCTGATCCTGCGCCTGCATGCGATCTCCCCGCTTCCCGACGGCAGGATGCCGGATATCGGCTTCGTCGACGAGATGGGTTGGCTGATGGTGTGGGGCACCTCGCTGCTCTTCGTCGACGCCATTTTGATCATCCTGCTCTACGAAAAGCTCGGCGCCTATCTGCGCCACATGCCTTTCGCCCGTATCCTCGCCTGCGTCGCCTGTGTGCTCACATTCGACCAGGCGGGTTTCTTCACCGCGCTGCATTTCGTCGCCGGCGCACCGATCGAGGTCTTCTTCGGCGGGTGGTTCGCCAAGATGGCGGCGGCGCTCGCTTACAGCGGCATGCTCGTCGCCTATCTCAGGTGGGTCGAGGACCACGACATCACGCTGCCGCGCGGCCTCTCCGACATCTTCGACACCCTCACCTATCGCGAACGCTACGAGGCGCTGGTCAAGCATGTCGGCCGCGACGGGCTCACCGGGCTGCTGCACCGCGGCAGCTTCGATGCCGACGGCGAGGCGGCTGTCGCGGCGGGCATCCGGACCGCCAGACCGCTCAGCCTGCTCATCGTCGACGTCGACCACTTCAAGTCGATCAACGACCGGTTCGGCCACGCCGAAGGCGACAAGGTGCTGAAATCGGTCGCGGCCGTGTTGATCGAGACCGTCGGCAGCGAAAAGCAGGTGTTCAGGATCGGCGGCGAGGAGTTTGCGATCCTGTGCCCGCAGCCGCATGCACTAGCGAAGCTGCTCGGCGAAGGCATCAGGAACGCGGTCAAGACCTCGACGCACACCAGCCGCTTCAACATAACGGTAAGCGCCGGCGTCTCCACCGTCAGCGAGACGACGCGCTGCCTGGCCGACATCTTCGCGCTTGCCGACCAGCGCCTCTACAAGGCCAAGTCGAGCGGCCGAGACCGCGTGATCGGCGAACCGGGCAGCGAGGCCGGCGCCCGTGAGGCGACCCCAAAGACCGCCTAACCCGGCTGCCGGCCTACTGGAACCCGATCGCGTCGACCGTGCCCTTCGGGCAGCCGGCCTTACCCGTCGGCGCCGAGGCCTTGAGCAGGTCGGCGAGCTTGCTGTCAGGGCCGATCGGACCGGAGAGACCGAGCGTCAGCTCGCCGATCAGCCGCCGGCCGCTCGACGGATCGACAAGGCAGGAGACGCGCACGCGCTCGCCGGCACCCTTGCCGAAGGCCTGGTCGAAGGCATCGCGGATCTGGTCCGATGTCAGCTGCTTGCCGATGCTCTTGGTGAAGAGATCGCGCACCGGCGAGGCGTTCACCGCACGCATCAGATCGAGCGCGTCGGAGAAATACTCCTGCTGGCTCTTGCCGTAGCAGGTGCCGTGCTTGATCCATTCGTGGCGTTCGAGCTTGGAGGCCGTGCCAGGCATCACCTGGTCGAGCTCGGCGCGCGTGTTGGCGTCGAGATCGACGGGTGGCAAATCCCCCCAATGCGCGGGATTGTCGTTGGCCTTGTCGCCCGCCGACACCTGGCAATAGAAATTGCCGTTCGGCTGCGGCCACAACCCATGCAGCGTGAAGTGGGAAGCATCGAACTCGCTGGGGTTCTGCGCCTTGCATTCGGGCTTGCTGGCCTTGGTCTCGCAGAAGGCGGGCTGCCAGCTCAGCGCGAAGACATATTCAGGCTTGCCGGAACCAGGCTGCGACGGCTTGGTCTGGCCGGCAGGCGACGGCGTGGCCGACGCGCTGCCGCCGGTGACGTGGCCGCAGCTGATCTTCACCCAACGCCGCTCCGGATCGGCGCCCGGAACCTGGATGAGATAGTGGGTCGGCTCATCCTTGTTGCCGGCCAGAAGCTGATAGCTTTGTCCTGCTTCGGTGGACACGTCGCCGGGGTTCTTGCCGCTCTTGATGGCCTGCGTCGCCGGACAGGCGCTCTCGGCCACGAAAGTGCCGCTCATCTTGACGTCGGCCTTCGCCGCGCCGGCGCCGGCCGCAGCCAACAAGACCGAACCCCATAGTGCCCAAACCCGCATTCCCGCTCTCCCGGCGATCATCGAACCGTATTGGATTCGTCACAATAGAACGGGCGACGTGTCAGAATTGCGATCTTTTTCACCGCGCGAAAATAATCCCCAGGTGAACGCTTCAGCTCCTGCGCATACTGTCAACCTGGTCCACGCGGGCGCTGCTCTCTTGACGCCGCCGAAACCCTCGCCCATCAGTCCCGAAGGGAGCGAGATATGCCATTCGACAAGCAGACCAGGCTGGCCTCACCGACCGGGGCCGACCTATGCATCTATGTGAAGCATGCCGGTGGAAATCCGCGCGCGGCGATCCAGATCAACCATGGCCTGGCCGAGCATGCGGAGCGCTATGCCCGCTTTGCCGAATTCCTCGCCCCGCGCGGCTTCCATGTCTACGCCCATGACCATCGCGGCCATGGCGCGACAAAGGCGCCCGATGCGCCGCTCGGCAGGTTCGCCGACGTCGACGGCATCGCCAAGGTGATTGCGGATGTCGGCGCCGTCCACGACCTGATCGCCTCCGAGCATCCGGGATTGCCGGTCATCGTCTTCGGCCATTCGCTCGGCGCCTCGATCGCGTTGAATTTCGTCCTGCGCCATTCCGAGCGTGTTCATGCCGCAGCGATCTGGAACGGAAATTTCTCGCAAGGCCTGCTCGGCCAGTTGGCGTTGGGTATTCTCGGCTGGGAGCGGATGCGACTGGGGTCCGACGTGCCGTCGCGCCTGCTGCCGAGGCTCACCTTCCAGGCCTGGGGCAAGGCCGTGCCCGACCACCGGACCTTGTTCGACTGGCTGTCGCGCGATCCGGCCGAGGTCGACAAATACATCGCCGATCCGCTCTGCGGCTGGGATGCCTCCATCTCGATGTGGCGCGATGTGGTCAAGATGGCGCTTCACGGCGGCAAGGATTCCAGCTTTGCCGGCGTGCGCCGCGACCTCTTCGTCAATCTGGTCGGCGGCGAGAAGGACCCGGCGTCGGACTATGGCAAGGCGGTTCACCATCTCGCCCGGCGCATGGACCGAATGGGCTTTTCGAATCTGGTTTCAAAGGTTTACGCCGACACCCGCCACGAAAGCCTGAACGAGATCAACCGCGACATCATTATGGGCGATTTCGCCGCCTGGGCAGACAGCGCGCTGAAGTCTGACTGGCGTGGCCCACAGCATGAGCCGTGACACAGCCGGCTACGATTGATAGTGCATGTCGCCCAAAAGTGCGCAGCGGTTTTGGGATAACGACATGCACAAAGCAGGATTCTAGGCTGCGCTTCATCAAACCACGGTGATCCATGACTGAGCCTCCGCTGAAAGGCATTCGCGTTATCGAACTCGCCCGCATCCTGGCGGGACCCTGGGCCGGGCAGTTGCTCGCCGATCTCGGCGCCGATGTCATCAAGGTCGAGAGCCCGGACGGCGGCGACGACACCCGCAAATGGGGGCCGCCCTTCGTCATGAGCCATGACGGCGAGAACCTGTCGGCGGCCTATTATCATTCCTGCAATCGCGGCAAGCGCTCGGTCGCCATCGATTTCTCCAAGCCGGAGGGCGCCGACACGCTGCGCCGCCTCGTTGCCACAGCGGACGTGCTGATCGAAAACTTCAAGCTCGGCGGCCTCAAGAAATACGGCCTCGACTATGAGAGCCTGAAGACGATCAATCCGCGCCTCGTCTATTGCTCGATCACCGGCTTCGGCCAGGACGGCCCCTACGCGCCGCGCGCGGGCTATGATTTCATCATCCAGGCGATGGCCGGCATGATGTCGATCACCGGCGAGCCTGGCCGCGAGCCGCAGAAGGCAGGCGTCGCAATCTCCGATCTGTTCACCGGTCTCTATTCGGTGATCGCCATCCAGGCGGGACTTCGCCACGCGGAAAAAACCGGCGAAGGCCAGCATGTCGACATGGCGCTGTTCGACAGCCAGATTTCGGCGCTGGGCAACCAGAACCTCAACTATCTCGTCTCCGGCAAGTCGCCTGTGCAGATGGGTAACGCGCATATGAACATCGCGCCCTACGAGGTGCTGCCGGTGAAGGACGGGCACATCATCCTGGCGGTCGGCAATGACGGCCAGTTCGCCAAGTTCTGCGCCGTGGTCGGTCTCACCGACCTGCCCGCCAATCCGGATTTCGCCACCAACCCCGCCCGCGTCACCAACCGCGCGAAGCTGCGCGAACTGATCATCGAAACGCTGGCGACCTGGGATCGCGACCCGCTTTTGGCGAAGCTCGAAGCGGCAAGCGTGCCCGCAAGCCCGATCAACACCATCGGCCAGATGTTCGCCGACCCGCAGACGATCGCGCGCGGCATGCGGCTCGACCTCGACGACGGCCACGGCAATCGCCTGCCTTCGGTGCGTTCGCCGATGGTGATGTCCGGCACCCCGCTCGTCTATGAGCGCCCCTCGCCTCGTCTTGGCGAGCACACGCAAGAAATTCTTGCCGAACTGGAGAGATCAGCAAAATGAAGACCGGCGGACAACTGATCGTCGAGGCGCTCGAAGCGAACGGCACCGACCGCATTTTCTGCGTTCCCGGCGAATCCTATCTGGCGGTGCTCGATGCGCTGCATGACTCGTCGATCCGCACCATTGTCTGCCGCCAGGAAGGCGGTGCGGCAATGATGGCCGACTGCCAGGGGCGCCTGACCGGCAAGCCCGGTATCTGCTTCGTCACCCGCGGCCCCGGCGCCACCAACGCTTCGGCCGGCATCCACATCGCCATGCAGGATTCGGTGCCGCTGATCCTGTTCATCGGCCAGGTCGCCAGCCACGCCAAGGAGCGCGAGGCGTTTCAGGAGGTCGACTACAAGCGTTTCTTCGGCGACATCGCCAAATGGGTGGTCGAGATCGACGATGCCTCGCGCATCCCGGAATTCGTCACCCGCGCCTTCGCGGTGGCGACGTCAGGCCGCCCCGGCCCGGTCGTCATCTCACTGCCAGAGGACATGCTGACCAGCGAGGTCGAGGCGCCGGAAGCCCTTCCGCACACGCCGGTCGAGACGCGCCCCGGTGAGGCCGAGATCGACGCGCTGGAAATGCTGCTCGCCGGCGCCAAGCGTCCGTTCGTCATTCTCGGTGGCACGCGCTGGGATGAGAAAGCGGTGGCGCGGATGCAGACGATCGCCGAGACATGGTCGCTTCCCGTCGGCTGCTCCTTCCGCCGCCAGATGCTGTTCGACCATCTTCATGCGAACTACGCCGGCGATGTCGGCATCGGCATCAATCCCAAGCTGGCGGCGCAGATCAAGGCGGCCGACGTCGTGCTGCTTATCGGCGGCCGCATGGGCGAGATGCCCTCTTCCGACTACACACTGCTCAAGAGCCCCTACCCCGACCAGGCGCTGGTGCATGTCCACGCCGATGCCGGCGAGCTCGGCCGCGTCTACCGGCCGACCCTGGCGATCAACGCCTCGCCGTCGGCTTTCGTCGAGGCTTTCGCCAAGCGAAGGCCGGCCGGCACGCCGTCATGGGCGGACGAGACGGCGAAAGCTCACGCCGCCTATCTCGAATGGTCGACGCCACCGCAGACCGGCCCCGGCGCCGTCCAGATGGGGCCGATCATGAACTACCTGGAAAAAGCACTGCCGGAGGACGCCATCCTCACCAACGGCGCCGGCAATTACGCCACCTGGGTGCACCGCTTCCATCGCTTCCGCCGCTTCGCCACGCAGGCGGCGCCGACCTCCGGCTCGATGGGCTACGGCACGCCGGCGGCCGTAGCCGCCAAGGCGCTGCACCCGGACCGCGAGGTCATCGCCTTCGCCGGTGACGGCTGCTTCCTGATGAACGGGCAGGAGTTCGCGACCGCCGTGCAATACGGCCTGCCGATCATCGTGGTCGTCGTCAACAACGGCATCTACGGCACGATCCGCATGCACCAGGAGCGGGAATATCCGAGCCGGGTCGTCGCCACCGACCTCAAGAACCCGGACTTCGCCGCTCTCGCCCGCGCCTGTGGCGGCCATGGCGAGACGGTCGAGAAGACCGAAGACTTCGCTGCCGCCTTCGAGCGCGCACGCGCCAGCGGCAAGCCGGCGATCGTCGAGATCAGGCTCGATCCCGAAGCGATCACCCCGACCCGCACATTGACCCAGATCCGCGACAAGTCGTGAGACGAAGTAATTCCAGGAAAAGTGTGTAACGGTTTTCCGTCCGGAATTGCGCAAAAACAAATAGTCAGAGCAGTTCGGCGTTTCGCGAACCGACGAACTGCTCTAGCAAAACGAGGCGGTTGCCCGCCTCGTTCCTGGCTGCGGAAAGTCCGCTACATCGATCCGGCGGCCTTCTCGATCTGCCCGCGGATCTCACCGTCCGGATTCGCCTTGGTGTGGACGTTGACATAGTACTTGCCGGCCTCGAGGTCGGTGGCTTGCGCATCGGTCAATGTCGCCGATCCTTTGATCGGGCTCTTGAGCTTCTTGAACGGGATTACCGGGTCCGCGCTTTGACCCATCGCGGCCGGGCCGTGAATGTGAGCGGCCACCGCCGGCCCGCTGAGGCCGGAATATTTGACGTTCCAGGTGAGTTTCTTGCTGGTGGTGTTGAATGTGAATGTGGCAGTTCCCTTGCCCTTGGTGGTGACAGGCGGGTTCTGCTGGCCACCATCGAGCGTCGCCTTGAACTTCATCGTCTCGGCCATGGCCGGCGATGCGAGCAGGAAGGCGGTCGAAACGGCTAAAGCCGAAAGCAGCGACAGGGATAGGATGCGCATTGAGGACCTCCGTTTGGCTGACGCATCCGCCACGGCTCCCCCGGCGCGGATGCTCTATTGCAACGGTTGGCCGGCGCTTTGTTTCCCTGCGCACGTATATTTTACCGGCGCCAACAAAAAAGGCGCGGTCGCCCGCCCCTTCTGGATTCCACGAAGGCAATGATCAGACGGCCGCCAGCGCCTGCGCCAGATCCGCGATCAGATCATCCGGGTGCTCGACACCGATAGACAGCCTGACCGTGGTCTCAAGCACGCCGATGCGCTGGCGCACGTCGTAGGGAATGCCGGAATGGGTCATGGCCGCCGGATGGCTGGCCAGCGATTCCGTTCCGCCGAGGCTTACCGCCAGCTTGAATATCTGCAGGCTGTTGAGAAAGGTGAAGGCGGCCTTCTGGCCGCCGCGAATGTCGAAGGAGAACGTGGAGCCGGCGCCACTGCATTGCGCCCGGTAGGTGCGGCCGGCGGAGGTTTCTTCGTTCAGGAACGGCAGATAATGCACCTTCTCGACCTTGGGGTGATCGCGCAGGAATTCGGCGACCAGGCGGGCGTTGTCGTTTGCCCGCTCCATGCGGATCGACAGCGTCTCCAGCGAGCGGCCGAGCATCCAGCAGGAATGGGGGTCGAGCTGCGTGCCGATCGCGCCGCGCAGCGCCTTGATCGGCTTGGTGACCGCCTTGCTGCCCATGGCGGCACCCGCGATCAGGTCGGAATGGCCGCCGACATATTTGGTCAGCGAATAGACCGAAACATCGGCCCCGTGTTCGATAGGCCGCTGGAATACCGGGCCGAGCAGGGTGTTGTCACAGACGATGATCGGCGTCGTTCCTTGCCGGACGCCGATCTCGTCGGCGATCCTCCGCATCAGCGCAATGTCGACAAGGCTGTTGGTCGGGTTTGACGGTGTCTCGATCAGGATGACCGACACGCGGCCCTTGCCGACGGCCGTTTCGGCAGCCAAGCGCACCGCCGCCTCGTCGACGCCGTCGGCGAACGCGACAGCCTCTATGCCGAAGCCGGCGAGCGTGCGCGTCAGAAGGGTCTCGGTGCCGCCATAGAGCGGCTGTGAATGCAGGATGACGTCGCCCGGGCGAGCATAGGCGAAAAGTGTCGTCGCGATCGCCGACATGCCGGACGAGAACAGGATGCAGGCGTCCGTCCCCTCATAAATCGCCAGCCGGTCCTCGACGATCTCGCTGTTGGGATGGTTGAAGCGCGAATAGACCAGACCGGAAGCCGCGCCGCTCGGAGGTTCCTTGCGGCCGGAGGTGTAGTCGAAGAAATCGCGTCCCTCTTCGGCCGATTTGAACACGAAGGTCGAGGTGAGGAACACCGGCGGCTTGACGGCGCCCTCCGAAAGCTGCGGATCGAAGCCATAGCTCAGCATCAGCGTCTCCGGGTGGAGCTTGTGGTTGCCGATATGGGTTTTCGAAGGGCGCGGCGCGGTCATGGCTTTTTCCTGCTTTTCGAGGAGTGTCGCACCGCAATTTATGCGATCCCGATCATGCAGTCCTTGCTATTTTTGCGCTCTTGTGGCCGCATTTCCGCAATATATTGCCCGGAGAAGCCGAAAGTGCAGCAGAAGATAGCCGACGATTTCGACCGCAAGATCCTGCGCGAACTGCAAGCCGACGCCCGCATCACCAACAACGAGCTTGCCGAGCGGATCGGTCTGTCGCCGTCACCCTGCCTGAGGCGCGTGCGGCGGCTGGAGGAAGCCGGAGTTATCAGGGGCTACACCGCGCTGGTCGATCCGGCCGCCTTCGGCTGGGGCATGGTTGCCATCGCCACCATCCGGCTCAGCCGCCAGAACGAGGACGAGATCGTTATGTTCGAGGAAGCGATCCGCGGCTGGGAAGAGGTCCTGGAATGCCACCTCGTCACCGGCTCGCGCGATTATGTGCTGAAGGTCGTGGCAGGAAGCCTCGAACAGTACGAGCGCTTCATCAAGGAAAAGATCGCGCGGCTGAAATGTGTCGCCTCGATCGAGACCAGCTTCGTCATGAACACCATAAAGGAACGGCGCCTCTGAGGCGCCGTTCTCAAAATCAGGATGTGCCGTCAGTGCATGTCGCCCAAAGTGCGCAGCGGTTTTGGGGTAACGACATGCATAAACGACAACTTAAAGCGCGTCGCCTGAATCCATTCAGACACGACGCGCTTTAGTCGGCCTACTTGATCGCCTTGTCGGTGATCGCGGTGGTGTAGGCGCCCGACGGCTCCTTGGCGATGATCTTCTGGTCGAGCAGCGCCTTGGCGGTGCGCTCATAGGTCGCCGGATCGAGCTTGCCGTCGGCGTTGTCGATCAGCTTGGCGACTTCGCCCATCATGCGCTTCTGGTGGTTCTCGTCCTGGCCGCCATTGTCCATGACGATCCCGGCCGCCTCATCCGAGTTGTCGACTGCATATTTCCAGCCCTTCATCGAGGCGCGCACGAAGCGCACCATCTTGTCCTCGAAGGCCGGGTCCTTGAGCTTGTCTTCCAGCGCGTAGAGCCCATCCTCGAGCAGATCGTTGCCCATGGCCGAGTAGTTGAAGACGGTAAGCTGCTCCGGCTTGTAGCCGGCGTCGATCAGCTGCCAGTACTCGTTATAGGTCATGACCGAGATGCAGTCCGCCTGCTTCTGGATCAGCGGCTGCACGTCGAAGCTCTGCTTCAGCACGGTGACGCCGTCCTTGCCGCCATCGGTCTTGAGGCCGAGCTTGTTCATCCAGGCATAGAACGGATATTCGTTGCCGAAGAACCAGACGCCGAGCGTATGGCCCTTGAAGTCGGCTTCGGTCTTGATCGGGCCGTCCTTCGGGCAGACCAGCTCCATGCCGGCCTTCTTGAACGGCTGGGCGATGTTGACCAGCGGCACGCCCTTTTCGCGGGCAGCGAGCGCGCCGCCCATCCAGTCGACGATGACGTCGGCGCCGCCGCCCGCGATCACCTGCTCGGGCGCGATATCCGGACCGCCTGGCTTGATGTCGACGTCGAGGCCCTCGGCATCATAGAAGCCCTTGGCCTTGGCGACATAATAGCCGGCGAACTGGGCCTGCGTGACCCATTTCAGCTGCAGCGTCACCTTGTCGGCGGCCATCGCCTGGAAAGCGGCCAGCGACATCGCACCGGCCAAAGCAGAAATTACAAGTCTTTTCATGTTTTTACCCTCTGAAGTTAGCACCCAAACCCACCGCCCCTATCCACCACGGACAGAGGGATGCCAAAACGTGACGGCTCTTTCGACGAGAGCGACCACGCCATAAAAGACCGAACCCGCCAGTGCTGCAACTGCGATTTCGGCCCAAACCATGTCGATGTTCATCCGCCCGACTTCCGTCGAAATGCGGAATCCCATGCCGACAACAGGCGTGCCGAAGAACTCCGCGACGATGGCGCCGATCAGCGCCAGCGTCGAGTTGATCTTCAGCGCATTGAAGATGAACGGCATTGCCGCCGGCAGCCTGAGCTTCAGCAAGGTCGGCCAATAACCCGAGGCATAAGTGCGCATCAGGTCGCGCTCCATATGGCCGGAGGCGGCAAGCCCGGCGACCGTGTTCACCAGCATCGGAAAGAAGGTCATGATGATGACGACCGCCGCCTTGGAGGGCCAGTCGAAGCCGAACCACATGACCATGATCGGCGCGACGCCGATGATCGGCAGCGCCGACACCATGTTGCCGATCGGCAGCAGCCCGCGCCGCAGGAACGGCACACGGTCGGCGAGGATGGCGACGATGAAGCCGGCGAAGCTGCCGACGATGTAACCGATCAGCACCGCCTTGAAGATCGTCTGCCGAACGTCCGACCCCAGGATCGGCAGCGAGTTGGCGATACGCGCGCCGATGGCGCTCGGCGGCGGCAAAAGGATGAAGGGAATGCCGGCGCCGCGCGTCACCGCTTCCCAGATGATCAGGATCCAGGCGCCGAAGATCGCCGGGATGACCAGGCGCAATGCAGTCTTCGCCCCATTGGCCGCGGGCCTTAGCGAAGACAGGAGGCCCACGCAGCGCCAGGCAAGCAACCAGGCGGCTGCGAGAGCCAAAAAGTAAGGCGCCAACGCAGTGCCCTCGAAGCCGCCTATGCCTTTGATCAGCAGCCAGGCGGCAATATGGGCGCCAACGAACAGCACGACGCCTTCGACAAGTGGCGCCAGTCTCACCGTGGAAACCAGCGCCGCGATCAGCAGCAGCGCGAGGATCAGACCCTTCGTGTCCATATACGGGTAGGCGATCGTCGCAGCGGGCTCAGCCAGCGCGGCCGCTTCCGGTTTCGACATCGCGCCAAGCGCGAAGGCCACCAGGCAAAGGAGGATCGCAAGCACTGCTTGCCAGGATGGTTTCAGCCAGATCATGCCGGCCTCCCGCCCATGGCGCGGTCGACCAGGCGGCCGGCAATGCCGACCACCATCACCAGCAGCGCAGCAACCACTGAACCGGCGACCAGCGCCGACCAGATGTCGATGGACTGGCTGTAGTAGGCGCCTGCCAGCAACTTCGCGCCGATTCCGGCGACCGCGCCGGTCGGCAGTTCGCCCACAATGGCGCCGACGAGGCTTGCCGCGACCGCCACCTTCATCGAGGTGAACAGGAACGGCACGGAGGCCGGGACGCGAAGTTTCCAGAAGGTCTGCGAGGCGCTGGCATTATAGGTGTGCATAAGATCGAGATGCATGAGCTCGGGCGAGCGCAGGCCCTTCACCATGCCGACCGCGACCGGGAAGAAGGACAGATAGGTCGAGATCAGCGCCTTCGGGATCAGGCCGGTGATGCCGATCGCCGCCAGCACCACGATGATCATCGGCGCCACCGCCAGGATCGGAATGGTCTGCGAGGCGATGATCCACGGCATCAGGCTGCAGTCGAGCGTCGCCACATGCACGATGCCGACCGCGATGACGATGCCGAGCGCCGTGCCGAAAGCAAAGCCGAGCAGCGTCGAGGACAGCGTCACCCAGGCGTTGTAGATCAGGCTTCGGTTGGAGGTGACGCTGCGCAGGAAGGTATTCTGGAAGAAGTTTACCGCCACCTGGTGCGGCGCCGGCAGCGTCGGCTTCGGCTGCGACAGCGTCTTGCCGATGAATTCGACCGCGCCGGGCGTCTCGTTTGCGCGCTGGTCGAGATCGCGCTGGAACGGCGCGTTGAGGATAACGGCAAAGACATACCAGATCGCCACCACGCCGACGAGGATGGTGGTGACGGGGATGATCTTGGAACGGAAGGAGTCCATTCCTTAGTCCTCGTAGGAGTGGCCGGCCCGCAGGCCGTCGCGCACGCGCGCCGCGATCGCCAGGAATTCCGGCGTTTCGCGGATGTCGAGCGGCCGCTTCCTGGACAAGGTCGATTCGATGATGTCGGTGACACGGCCCGGCCGCGGCGACATCACCACGATGCGCGTCGACAGATAGACCGCCTCGGGGATCGAGTGGGTGACGAAGCAGATCGTCTTGTTGGTCCGGTCCCAAAGCGAGAGAAGCTGCTCGTTCAGATGGTCGCGCACGATCTCGTCGAGCGCGCCGAACGGCTCGTCCATCAAAAGCAGGTCGGCATCGAAGGCCAGCGCGCGAGCGATCGAGGCGCGCTGCTGCATGCCACCCGACAACTGCCAGGGATATTTCTTCTCGAAACCAGACAGGTTGACGAGTTCCATGGTGCGCTTGATGCGGTCCGCCTGCTCCGCCTTGGAGAGGCCGATGATCTCCAGCGGCAGCGCCACGTTGCGTTCGATCGTGCGCCACGGAAACAGGGCTGCCGCCTGGAAGACATAGCCGTAGGCTCGGCTTTCGCGCGCCTGCTCGGGCGTCATGCCGTTGACCGAGATGGCCCCCGCCGTCGGCTTCTCCAGATCGGCAATGACGCGCAGCAAGGTGGTCTTGCCACAGCCAGACGGCCCGATGAACGATACGAATTCGCCCTTGCCAATGGTGAGATCGACATTGGACAGTGCCTGTACCGGACCATCATTGGTCTGGAAGGTGAGGCCGAGTTTGCTTGCCGAGACGACGGCTGGCGACTGTCCGCTCATTGGCAGAAACCTGCCTTTCGCAGCCGCTGCCGCGCAGGATGAAATCCCGTTGCTTTTGCGTCGATGTTGTTTTCCACTCGTCCAGTCCCATTCGATCGACGCCCGGAGCCTTGCCGATGTCGCCTAAATCCACTTGTCATCTTATTCGCCCTGAAAGCACTTATGAAGGCAAGCAGGGGCTGAGCTATTTCGCCGGTATTGCCGCCGAGACCGTCGGCTCTTCCGGCATCTGCATGCATCTTCTCACCATCCCGCCCGGCGCCCGCGCCAAGGCGCATATGCATGAGAACCACGAGACGGCGATCTATGTGCTCTCCGGCGAGGTCCATACTTGGTACGGCGACCGGCTTGAGCATCATATCCTCGTCAAGGCCGGCGACCTCTTCTACATCCCGGCTGGCGTGCCGCATCTGCCGGCCAATCTGAGCGGCGCGCCCTCTTCGGCGGTCATCGCCCGCACCGATCCCAACGAGCAGGAAAGCGTGGTCCTGCTGCCGGAACTGGATGCGTTGGTCGCCTGAAGCTGAAGGATGGGCTCTCGCCGTCATTTGCACCGGGAGACTTCGCCCATCACGGTGCCGTCCTCGCCGGCAATCACCAGCTTCTTCGGGCTCTTGGCGCTGCGCTTGATGGTGAAATGGGCAGGCGTCTGCCCCTCCTCGCCTTCCGCCTCGCACTGCGCTGTCACCAAAAGGGAGCCATCCGCCTGGGGCTTCTTGTCGGTGAAGGTGCAGGCGCTCGCCACCGTGACAAATGCCTCGCTGGTCAGGAGCAGCATGTCCTCGGCATAGACTTCCTGGCCGTTCTTGTTGATGCAGCCGGATTTGTTGCCGTAAGGCTTGGAGAGGTCGATGCCGGCCGCAAAGGCCTGGCCGGCGGCCAGCAGCATGGCTGCCGCGACGAAAAGGGGAGCTGCGCGCACGCTCAAACTCCGGTCGCCGGAATGCCGGAACGCTCCACCTTGCGCGGCGCGCTGATCTCCTTCCAGGTCGACAGCGCCCGGTTGACCGCGGCGTTCGGCTCGCGCGCGACGAACTCGCCGTGGCCGATCTTGACCTTGACGTCGGACTCTTCGATCGAGAGCTCGCCGCGCGAGAAGACGAAGCGCGGCAGGCCGGTCACCTCGAAACCTTCGAAGACATTGTAGTCGATCACCGACTGCTGCTTCTTGGCCGAGATCGTCTTCTTGCGCTTCGGATCCCAGACCACGATGTCGGCGTCCGCGCCTTCGACGATCGCGCCCTTCTTCGGATACATGTTGAGGATCTTGGCGATGTTGGTCGAGGTCACCGCCACGAACTCGTTCATCGTCAGCCGTCCGGTGTTCACGCCGGTGGTCCACAGGATGGGCAAGCGATCCTCGAGGCCGCCGGTGCCGTTCGGGATCTTGGTGAAGTCGCCGACGCCGTTGCGCTTCTGCTTGGTGGTGAAGGAGCAGTGGTCAGTCGCCACCACCTGCAGCGAGCCGGCCTGCAGGCCTGCCCACAGCGAATCCTGGTGCCACTTGCTGCGGAAGGGAGGGCTCATCACGCGGCGCGCCGCATGGTCCCAGTCCTTGTTGAAATACTCGGTCTCGTCGAGCGTCAGGTGCTGGATCAGCGGCTCGCCGAATACCCGCATGCCCTTCTGGCGGGCGCGGCGGATGGCCTCGTGGCTCTGCTCGCAGGAGACATGCACCACATAGAGCGGCACACCGGCCATGTCGGCGATCATGATGGCGCGATTTGTGGCCTCGCCCTCCACTTCCGGCGGGCGCGAATAGGCATGGCCTTCCGGGCCGTTGTTGCCGGCCGCAAGCAGCTTCTGCGAGAGCGCGGCAACCACATCGCCGTTCTCGGCATGGACGAGCGGCAGCGCGCCGAGATCGGCGCAGCGCTGAAACGACGCATACATCTCGTCGTCGTCGACCATCAGCGCGCCTTTGTAGGCCATGAAGTGCTTGAACGAGGTGATGCCCCTGTCGACCACGGTCGCCATCTCGTCGAACACCTGCTTCCCCCACCAGGTGATGGCCATGTGAAAGGAATAGTCGCAGGACGCCTTCGACGTCTTGTTGTCCCACATCTGCAGCGCCTCGAGCAGCGACTGCTGCGGCGCCGGCAAGCAGAAATCGACGACCATGGTCGTGCCGCCGGAAAGCGCCGCGCGCGTGCCCGATTCGAAATCGTCGGCCGAATAGGTGCCCATGAAGGGCATTTCGAGATGGGTATGCGGATCGATGCCGCCCGGCATGACGTAGCAGCCGGTGGCGTCGAACTCGTGATCGCCATGCAGATCCGTGCCGATGGCGATAATCTTGCCGTGGCTGAACACGACGTCGGCTTTCCAGGTGCGGTCAGCCGTGACGATGGTGCCGTTCTTGATGACTTTGGTCATTTCTCTTGTTCCCTTTTTCTTGCTGCGCTTCTTCGGAGCGCTTTAGTTGTTCAAAACATACGAGACGTGGGGGGCCGACACTACATCACGCCAACTTCCCGCAATATCTCTTCCACACAACCGTCGAAGGATTCCGCCAGTTCGCCAGTAGAAAATCTGAGCACGCGATAGCCTTGCTGGCCAAGCCAGGCGTCACGTTTTTGGTCCTTCTCCATCCGCTCCGGCGTGAAATGGTGTTCGCCATCCACCTCGATGACTACGCCCTTCTCATGCAGGACGAAGTCCACGATGTATGGCCCGATAGGTGCCTGTTTCCTGGCATGCAGCCCATAAAGGCGACGAAACTCTTTCAACTCAGACCAGAGCTTGCGTTCGCCCTCCGTCATGTTTCGGCGCAGCGCCCTTGCGCGCGTGATCATGGTCGGGTCGATCGCGGTCGGTGCCAAGGCGAGTACCCCCACCCTCAATCCCTCCCCACAAGGGGGAGGGAGGTTTGGCGCCGCGCTATCATCATCCCACTATTAAAGTGCTGCGCTACCGGAGAAAGCGGCGGCGATGCCAGTCCCCCTCCCCCTTGTGGGGAGGGGTTAGGGGTGGGGGTACAGCGCCGCCGCTTCACTCCACAATCCCCGCTGTCTCGACCACCGCGTGGAACAGCACGTCGGCGCCTGCCGCCGCCCACTCCTTGGAGATGTCCTCGGCCTCGTTGTGGCTGAGGCCGCCGACGCAGGGGCACATGACCATGGTCGCCGGCGCCACCTTGGCCGCCCAGCAGGCGTCGTGGCCGGCGCCCGAAATGAGGTTCATGTGGCTGTAGCCGAGCTTTTCGGCGGCCGTGCGCACACGGCCGACCAGCGTCGGATCGAAGGTCACGGGATCGAAATGGCCAACGGCCTCGACCGAGCATTTGACGCCGAGCGGCTCGCAGATCTTCGGCGCTTCCTTCTCGATGCGGGCGCGCATGCCGTCGAGCTTGGCTTGATCGGGCGAACGGATGTCGACGGTGAAGATCACCGTGCCCGGCAAAACGTTGCGCGAATTGGGCGAGAACTTCACCTGCCCGACCCCGCCGACGGCGCCGGGCTGGTTCTGCATCGCGACCGTCTGCACCATCTCCAGGATGCGCGCCATGGCCAGCCCTGCATTGACGCGCATGTTCATCGGCGTCGAGCCGGTATGCGCCTCCCTCCCGGTCAGCGTGAATTCCAGCCACCACAGGCCCTGGCAGTGGGTGACCACGCCGATCTGCTTGTTCTCGGCTTCGAGGATCGGTCCCTGCTCGATGTGGTATTCGAAATAGGCTTGCATCTTGCGCGCGCCGACCTTCTCGTCGCCGACCCAGCCGATCCGCTTCAGCTCGTCGCCGAAGGTCAAGCCATCGAGATCCTTGCGGGCATAGGCGTAGTCCTGGGTGTGGACGCCCGCGAACACGCCGGAAGCGAGCATGGCCGGGGCGAAGCGCGCGCCCTCCTCGTTCGTCCAGTTGGTGACGACGATCGGATGCTTGGTCTTGATGCCGAGATCGTTGAGCGAGCGCACGACCTCGAGCCCTGAGAGCACGCCAAGCACGCCGTCATATTTGCCGCCTGTCGGCTGGGTGTCGAGATGGGAGCCGACATAGACGGGCAGCGCGTCCGGATCGGTGCCGGCGCGCGTCATGAACATGGTGCCCATCTGGTCCACGCCCATCGTGAGCCCGGCCTCGTCGCACCAGGATTTGAAGAGCTCGCGGCCTTCTCTGTCGGAATCGGTGAGCGTCTGGCGATTGTTGCCGCCGGCAATGCCGGGGCCGATCTTCGCCATCTCCATCAAGGAGTCCCACAAACGGTCTGAATTGATACGCAGATTCTCGCCGGGGGCGGTCATTCAAAGTCCTCTCATTTACGCGGCGTCCCCCTCCCCCTCGAGGGGAGGGTGGCCGCGAAGCGGTCGGGTGGGGTCGCCGGCCATACGCGCGGCCTTTTCCTTGATCACCTGCGCGACGTGCCAGGCACTGTTTATGACATCGGGCTCATCGACACGAAAGACGTCGTATCCGAGTAAACGCAAATAGGCGTCGCGGACAGCATCATGGCGTTTGCCTTTGTCATGCTCATGCAAATCGCCGTCGATCTCAACGATCAGCTTTACTGCGAGACAGGCAAAGTCGACGATGTATGGCCCTATGGGGCACTGTCGGCGGAACTTGAGACCAGAAGCCTTCAATTCGCGCAGTTCATACCAAAGCAGGTTTTCACCTTTGGTCGCGTGAATTCGAAGCGCGCGCGCTTTTTGCCGCATTTCGAAACTCACGCGGGTCCTAGGCATCAGGAACGACCTCGCAAAAGATCAGGTCGGCGCGCGTCGCCGCGGACCCCACCCGGCCGCTTCGCGGCCACCCTCCCCTCAAGGGGGAGGGATATCCGCGCCCGGTCTCTCAATCTATCGACCTCAACACATCCCGAACATGGTCGATCAGCTCGTTGATCTGGCCCTTGGTGATGATCAGTGGCGGCGACAGCGCGATAATGTCGCCGGTGGTGCGGATCAGCGCGCCACGCTCGAACGCCTTGACGAAGGCCGAGAAGGCCCGCTTAGTCGGGCTTCCGGCGATCGGCGCCAGCTCGATCGCGCCGATCAGGCCGATATTGCGGATGTCGATGACATGCGGCTCGCCCTTCAGCGAGTGCAGCGCGTCTTCCCAATAAGGCGCCAGCTCCTCGCCACGGGTGAGCAGGCCTTCTTCCTTATAGGTGTCGAGCGTGCCGAGGGCCGCGGCGCAGGCGATCGGGTTGCCCGAATAGGTGTAGCCGTGGAAGAACTCGATCATGTGCTCGGGGCCGGTCATGAAGGCGTCATGGATCTCCTTCTTGACGAACACCGCGCCCATCGGGATGACGCCGTTGGAGACGCCCTTGGCCGTGGTCATGATATCCGGAGCGACGCCGAAATAATCCGCCGCGAACGGCGCGCCGAGGCGGCCGAAGCCGGTGATCACTTCATCAAAGATCAACAATATGCCGTGTTTGGTGCAAATTTCTCGAAGCTTCTGCAGATAGCCCTCCGGCGGCAGGATGACTCCGGTCGAGCCCGCGACCGGCTCGACGATGACCGCAGCAATGGTCGAGGCATCGTGCAGCGTAACCAGGCGTTCCAGCTCGTTCGCCAGCTCCGCGCCATGCTCCGGCACGCCCTTCGAGAAGGCGTTCTTCTCCGGAAGGTGGGTGTGCGGCAGATGGTCGACGCCGCCGAGCAGCGTGCCGAACATCTTGCGGTTGCTGACGATGCCGCCGACGGAGATGCCGCCGAAATTGACGCCATGATAGCCACGCTCGCGGCCGATCAGGCGGGTGCGCGAGCCTTCACCCCTGACGCGGTGATAGGCGATCGCCATCTTCAGCGCGGTTTCGACCGATTCCGAGCCGGAATTGGTGAAGAAGACATGGTCCATGCCCTTGGGCGCGATATCGACCAGGCGGTTCGCCAGCTCGAACACGATCGGGTGACCCATCTGGAAGGCCGGCGCATAGTCGAGCTCGGCTGCCTGCTGCTGGATCGCCTCGGTGATCTTAGGCCGGCAGTGTCCGGCGTTCACGCACCACAGGCCGGCCGTGCCGTCGAGCACCTTGCGGCCGTCGCTCGTCGTGTAGTGCATGTCCTTGGCGGACACGAACATGCGCGGCGCCTGCTTGAACTGCCGGTTTGCCGTGAACGGCATCCAGAATGCGCTGAGATCGTTCGGCGTGACTTTCAGCCGGTTGGACATGACCAAGATTTCCCCTTGTAACCTGTTTCGGTGCGCTAACGCTTGGTCTTCCCAAGGCTTGGTCTTCGTTGCGTTTTCGTGCTACGCAAAATTTTGACCGGTTGGACAAACGTTAGCACCGCCCTGTCGGCGGTCAAGGGACTACTAGCGGAAATGCGGCATCGAAAGCGCGCTCCACGGCTCGGAGAAAAACTGGTCCAGAGGATTGGTCCAGAAAGACCGCGCAACAGCGGCCGGCAAGGATGACGGACACGATGGAAGGCTCAGCTCCCCGCCGCACCCGCATCCAGCAGGAAAAGCGCGAGCTGATCCTGGAAGCCGCGCTCGAAGTCTTCTCCACTAACGGCTTTCGCGGCTCGACCATCGACCAGATCGCCGAAGCCGCCGGCATGTCGAAGCCGAACCTTCTCTATTACTTCCGCCGCAAGGAAGACATTCACGAGACGTTGATGAAGCGGCTCCTGGACACATGGCTGGCGCCGCTCCGCGAGCTCGACGACATCGGCGACCCGATGACCGAACTCAAGAGCTATATCCGCCGCAAGCTCGAAATGGCGCGCGATTTTCCGCGCGAAAGCCGGCTCTTCGCCAATGAGATCCTGCAAGGTGCGCCGCGCATCATGCCTATGCTGGAGGGCGAGTTGAAGACGCTGGTCGACGAGAAGGCCACGGTCATCAAGGGCTGGATGCGCGCCGGCAAGATCGCCCGCACCGACCCCTGGCATCTGATCTTCTCGATCTGGGCGACGACACAGCATTATGCCGATTTCGATGTCCAGGTCCGCGCCGTGCTCGGCCCCGATCGCGGCGGCGAAGGCCGCTTCGAGGACGCCGCGCGCTTCCTCGAGCAGTTGTTCCTCGACGGGTTGAAACCGAAAGGCTGAGATCCAATCAGGCGCTGCGCCGCTCGGCAGGCTGCGCTTCGAGCAGCTTCTCCAACTTGGCGATCGAATTCTGCTCAGGCAACGGCGTGTAGACGATCGGCCGCATATCCGAGCCGTCGTCGATCGACAGGCTCATATGCTCGAAGGCCATCGCGCCGGCGCTCGGGTGGCGGACATGCTTCACCCCCGTCAGCCTTCGCGCCACGTCCCGCCTCGGCCACCAATCCCGGAACTCCGGGCTTGAGCGCATCATCAGCGCGATCAGCCGCTCGAAATCCGGATCGCCGACATATTTCGCGCTCTCGGCGCGAAACGAAGCGAGCACCACGTGCGCGAGTTCTTCCCAATCGACCAGCAGCCGCCGGTGGTGCGGGCTGGTGAACACCAGATGGACGATGTTGCGGGCATCGCCCTCCAGCAGGCCATAGTCGCCGAACACGGCAACCGCTGCATCGTTCCAGGCCAGCACATCCCAGCGCCGGCCAACGACATAGGCCGGCTGCAGGACGAGGCTCTGCAGCATGTGCAGTAGCGTCCCGTCGACCTTCTCGGGCGCGGCTGAGCGGCGTTCCGGCTGTTGCCGGCCGGCGAGGATGAACAGATGCCGCTTCTCGACGGCATCGAGGCGCAACGCCTCGCATAGCGCGGTCAGCACTTCCACCGAGGGCCGCACGTCCCTGCCCTGCTCGAGCCAGGTGTACCAGGTGGTGCCGACGCCGGCGATCATCGCCACCTCCTCGCGCCTCAGCCCGGGGGTACGCCGCCTGGCGCCGGTGGCGATACCGATGTCGGCAGGCGACAGTCGCTCACGGCGCGAGCGCAGGAAGGCGCCAAGCTCGTGGCGGCGGCTGTCCTCGGGAGATTGGGTCACGGCATCCATGAAGTTATTATAGCAGTACTGATACCAGGATAAAGTTTGAACTGTTTGCGCCGCGCGCCGTGCCCCATCTTGAGTTCAGAGCAGCATAAGGAGGCTCTGAACATGGAACTCAAAAACAAGACAGTGCTCGTCACCGGCTCGACGGACGGCGTCGGCCGCGTGATCGCCGAAAGGCTCGGGAGCGCCGGCGCCCACGTGTTGGTGCATGGCCGCGACGAAGGCCGGGGCGAGGATGTGGTGGCCGCCATCGAGGCAAAGGGTGGCAAGGCGGAATTTCTCGCCGCGGACCTCGCATCGCTTGCGGAGGTGCGCCGCCTTGCCGAAGCCGTGCGCGCCAGGACCGGCCGGCTCGACATTTTGATCAACAATGCCGGCGTCGGCACCGGCGGCGAAAGCGCAAGGCGGCAGGTGAGCGCCGACGGCTATGAGCTGCGCTTCGCCGTCAACTATCTCGCCGGCTTCCTGCTGACGTCGGAACTGCTGCCGTTGCTCAAGGCAAGCGCACCGGCGCGCATCGTCAATGTCGCCTCGGCCGGCCAGCAGGCGATCGACTTCGACGATGTCATGCTGACCCGCGGCTATAGCGGCGTGCGCGCCTATTGCCAGAGCAAGTTGGCGCAGATCCTGTTCACCCTCGACCTGGCCGAACGGCTCAAAGGCACCGGCGTCACCGTCAATGCGCTACACCCGGCAAGCTACATGGACACCACCATGGTCCGGCAGGCGGGCGTCACGCCGTGGAGTTCGGTCGAGACTGGTGCCGATGCCATCCTCAACCTCGCCGCATCGCCGGCGCTTGAGGGACGTAGCGGCTTCTATTTCGACGGCCAGCGGGAATCGCGCGCGGATGCCCAGGCCTATGACGAAAAGGCCCGCCGCCGGTTGCGGGACCTCAGCCTCGAACTGACCGGACAATCTTCTACGACATCCAGGGAACAGCATTCATGAATGGGACTATCGAACATTGCGTGATCATCGGCGGCTCGTCCGGCATCGGCCTTGCCACGGCCAAACGGCTGGTCAGCCCCACGATGAAAGTGACGATTACCGGCCGCAACGAGGAGAAGCTGAAGAGCGCCTGGAAGAGCCTTGGCGGCACTGTCGGCAAGGCTGCTTTTGATGCGACCAAGCCGGATGAGGTCCGGCATTTCTTCGACGGTCTCGGCCGGTTCGATCATCTCGTTCTCGCTGCGAGTGGCGGCAAGGGACTTGGGCCGTTCGCGACCCTCGACCTTGCCGACATCGGCAGCGGCGTCGACGAAAAAATCCGGCCGCAGCTGTCCTGTCTGCAGGCTGCTCTCCCGACCTTGAACAGGGCGGGATCGGTCACCTTCATTTCGGCCGTCTCGGCGCAGCTCGCGGTGCCCGGCGTTGCCGGCATCGGCGCCATCAACGGCATGCTTTTGACCGTCGCGCCGATCCTCGCGGTCGAGTTGAAGCCGCTGCGCGTCAATGTTGTGGCGCCGGGCGTCATCGACACGCCCTGGTGGGACTTTTTGCCGGGCGAGCAGCGACAGGCGGTCTTTGCCGAATATGCCGGCAAGACGCCGGTCGGTCGCATCGGCCGCGCCGAGGATGTCGCAGCGGCAATAGCCTTCCTGGTCTCCAACAGCTTCATGACCGGCCAGGTACTGACCTGCGACGGCGGGCTGCGCTTCGCCGCGTGAGCGGCGAATAGTTCAGTCGGAGATCAGGCCGGGCCAGAAGGCGAGCGTCATCAGCCCGGCAACGATCGCATACCAGACAACCATGTGGACCGTCTTCATGAGAGGGCGGCCCACCTCGCGCGCCCGCTTCGGGTGGAGAGGGTCATACATTACTTCGACCGCGGCGCCGATCGACCCGGTCGTTCCGTTGACCGGCAAATAGGAACTGAACTGCCAGGTCTTGCCCAGCCGGTCGACGAATTCGATGATCGGTGTGTCCGGGCCGTCATCCGACTTGTCGATGCCCACCACCTTGCCGCTGGCAACGGCGCCGCGCCGCCTGAGCATGATGTCGCCGTAGCTCTGCGCGCCGACGACCGCCAGGAAGAAGACGCCGCACAGGAAGCACCAGATTTGCATGTCATTTGGATGCCGGCCGAAGGCTTCCGCGATTGCGCGGAACGGAAACAGCGCCTGATGGAAGGCTTCCGAAACGCGCGCCCAGAATGCGGTCCAGCTCTGCTCCATGAACGCTCCAAGGGGCGAACCTATATTTGCCAATACAGGACGATCGCGACGGAGCGATTAACACTGAGCCATCAATTGCGCGGAATCCGCTAGTGGGCCATCAGGCATAGTGCGCGATCAGCGCCAGGAACCCGCCGGCCAAGGCAACATTGCCGACGAAGCCATTGATACGAGACGCGCGGTCCGGACCTTGATGGTCCCAGAAATTATGGAACATCGGTGTTGCGACGATGAGGAACAGAATCAGGCAGGCTGCCGCCAGCGCCGTCCATAAGCCGCCAATCACCAGCAGCCCGGCGGCGACTTGCAGGACGATGCCCAGCCACAATGCCGGGCCCGCCTGCGGCACGCCGCGAGCCGCCATCATCGGGATGAGCAGGTTCGTGTTCTGGATGTTGCGCAGGCCAGCAAAGACGAAGGCGCCGCCAAGCAGCAAGCGCGCGGCAAACAGAATCTCGTTCTGAAAATTGTCAAGCATGTCCCATTGATCTCGCAAATGAAAGCGCGCGAGCCACGACAGCCCGCGCGCCAGTCAAAACCTCAGGCAGCTTTCGCGGCCGGCATCGGATGGATGGCGTGGAAGGAGACGCAGAGCCGGTTCCAGGTGTTGATCATGCCGATCACCACCGTCAGCTTGACCAGCTCCTCCTCGGAGAAATGTTCGAGCGTCCTGGAATAGAGATCGTCCGGAACGCCGTTGTCGGAGATGTTCGTCACCTTCTCCGTCCAGGCGAGCGCGGCGCGCTCGCGCTCGGAAAACAGCGGCGATTCTTTCCAGGCGGCGACAAGATAAAGCCGGGTCTCGGTCTCGCCGTCGCGCCGCGCCTCACGGCTGTGCATCTCGACGCAATAGGAACAGCCATTGATTTGTGAGGCCCTGAGCTTGACGAGATGCATCAGGCTATCCTCCAGCCCGCACTCCTCGACCGCCTTGTTGAGCGCCATCACCGCCTTCATGATCTCCGGCGCCTTGGCGAAGAACTGTAGCCTCTGTTTCATTTCTCTTACCTTTCACACTTTGCTGGGTTGATTGGATTGATTTTTCTGCGGTCGCTGGTGGCGCTCGACGAAGGCGCAACTGGCAGAGACCGTGCGGGGATCGGCGTCGTTCATGAAATCGACGACGATGTCGGAGAGCTTTGCCTCGGCAAGCGCGGCGCGATAGGCGCGCTCGGCCTTGAGCATCGCGGCATTGATACCGCACGGCTTCACATAGGCGGAAGCGTCGAGCCTGACCGGGCCGCGCTGGCGGATTTCCCCGCAGCGGAAGGCAGGCTCTTTGCCTTCGACCGCAAGCACGATGTCGAGAAGCGTGATGCGCTCGGCCGATCGCGCCAGCCTGTAGCCGCCAGCCGGTCCCGGCACCGATTCCAGGATACGCGCCGCTGTGAGCTGATTGAGATGTTTCAACAGATAGCTCGGCGACAGGCCGAAGGCCTCGGCCATGGCGGCGCCCGACATGGTGCTGTTGCCGTCGACGCCGGCAAGCATGGCGGCGCAGTGGATCGCCGCTTCGACGCCTTCTCCGAGCTTCATGATTTGATGCTTCTATTCATGGATAACTTTTATCATGGATATTTTTTATCCGCAATAAGGAATTAAAAGCGGCGCCCGAAGGCGCTGCTTTTCGTTCGAATGCTGTTCCCTACTCCGCCGCCACCTTGGCCATCGGATTGTTCGGGTGCGTCGTCCAGTTGGCGTAGATCGGCGACACCGGCTTGCCGGTGCGCTGGTCAATCGAGCCTGCCGCCAGCGGCTCCATGGTGATGCAGCCTTCGACCGGACAGACATTGACGCAGAGGTTGCAGCCGACGCATTCGGCATCGATCACCTCGAAATGCCTCAAGCCGTCGACCATGCTGGTGATCGCCTGGTGCGAGGTGTCCTCGCAGGCGATGTGGCAGCGGCCGCATTTGATGCAGGCGTCCTGGTCGATATGCGCCTTGGCGACATAGTTGAGGTTGAGATACTGCCAGTCGGTGACGTTAGGCGTGGCGCGGCCGATGATGTCGGAGAGCGAGGCATGGCCTTTCTCCTCCATCCAGTTCTCCAGCCCAGCGATCATCTCCTGCACGATCTTGAAGCCATAGGTCATGGCCGCCGTGCAGACCTGCACGTTGCCGGCGCCGAGCGCCATGAATTCGGCGGCATCCCGCCAGGTGGTGATGCCGCCGATGCCGGAAATCGGCAGACCGTGCGTTTCCGGATCGCGTGCGATCTCGGCCACCATGTTCATGGCGATCGGCTTGACCGCCGGGCCGCAATAGCCGCCATGCGAGCCCTTGCCGTCGATGGTCGGCTGCGGCGCGAAACTGTCGAGATCGACGCCGGTGATCGAATTGATGGTGTTGATCAGCGACACCGCGTCGGTGCCGCCGGCCTTGGCCGCGCGGGCCGGCTTGCGGATGTCGGTGATGTTCGGCGTCAGCTTGGTGATAACCGGCATGCGCGTGTACTGCTTGCACCAGCGCACCACCATCTCGATATATTCCGGCACCTGGCCGACTGCCGAGCCCATGCCGCGCTCGCTCATGCCGTGCGGGCAGCCGAAATTGAGCTCGATGCCGTCGGCGCCGGTCTCCTCGACCAAGGGCAGGATCGCCTTCCAGCTCTCCTCCTCGCACGGCACCATGATCGAGGCGACCAGCGCCCGATCCGGCCAGTTCATCTTCACCTGCTTCATCTCGCGCAAATTGGTCTGCAGGTCGCGGTCGGTGATCAGCTCGATGTTGTTCAGGCCGAGCAGACGTCGGTCGGCGCCCCAGATCGCGCCGTAGCGCGGGCCGTTGACGTTGACGACCGGCGGGCCTTCTTCGCCCAGCGTCTTCCACACCACGCCGCCCCAGCCGGCCTTGAAGGCGCGCTCGACATTGTAGGCCTTGTCGGTCGGCGGCGCCGAAGCCAGCCAGAACGGGTTGGGCGACTTGATGCCGACGAAGGTGTTACGGATGTCTGCCATGCTCATGCCCTCCCGTTAGAGGTCAGTGCCCGGTGGATGGATTCGGCGGCGTCGCGACCCTGCGCCACGGCCGAGACCGTCAGGTCGTCGCCGCCGAAGATGCAGTCGCCGCCGGCCCAGACTTTTGTGAGCGAGGTGCGGCCTTCCGCGTCGACCTTGATGCGGCCGCCCTCGAGCTCGATCGAGGCAACGCTGCCGTTGAGCACCGCTGGCGCAAAACTCTGGCCGATCGCCTTGAACACCTGATCGGCGGCAAGCGTCAGCCGTTCGCCGGTGCCGGCGAGCTTGTCGCCATTGATCGCGGTATATTCGAGCTCGATGGCCGACACCTTACCGTTCTCGGCAATGACGCGCTTCGGCTGCAGCCAGTGGCGGATGGTGACGCCGTTGGCGGCGGCGAGATCCTGCTCGAAGCCGGAGGCGTTCATGTGCTCCTGCCCGCGCCGGTAGCAGATCGTCACCTCTTCGGCGCCGAGCAGCTTCGACTGAACGGCAGCGTCGATCGCCGTCATGCCGCCGCCGATGACGACGACCCGCCGGCCGACCGGCAGGCTGCCAAGATCGCTTGCCTGCCTGAGCTCGGCGATGAACTCGACGGCGTTGGCGACACCGTCCGCATCCTCGCCATCGGCGCTGAGCGCATTGATGCCGCCAAGCCCGAGGCCGAGGAACACCGCGTCGTAGTTGCGGATCAGGTCGGAGAGCTGGAAATCGCGGCCGAGCGCCTTGCCGTTCTGGATGTCGATGCCGCCGATCGAGGTGACATAGTCGACCTCGGCCTGGGCGAAATCGTCGACGCTCTTGTAAGCCGCGATGCCATATTCGTTGAGGCCCCCGGCTTTCGGCCGCGCCTCGAGGATGGTGACGTCATGACCGTGGCGGGCAAGACGATGCGCCGCCGCGAGACCCGAAGGCCCGGCGCCGACCACCGCGACCGTCTTTCCGGTCGGCTCGGCGCGCTTGTAGAACTGCTTGTTCTCGTCCATTGCGACGTCGGTGGCGTAGCGCTGCAGCCGGCCGATCTGCACCGGCTTGCCCTCGGCGACCTCGCGCACGCAGACCTCTTCGCACAGCGTCTCCGTCGGGCAGACGCGGGCGCACATGCCGCCAAGGATGTTCTGGTCGAAGATCGTCTTGGCCGAGCCCAGCGGATTGCCGGTCGCGATCTGCCGGATGAACATCGGAATGTCGATCGAGGTCGGGCAGGCATTCATGCACGGCGCGTCGTAGCAGAAGTAGCAGCGATCGGCCTCGACCAGCGCCTCGTGATGGTCGAGCGGCGGATGCAGATCGGAAAAATTGTCAGCATATTGCTCGGCCGACAACCGGCCGCCGGCAATGCCTTCGATGAAATGACCAGTCGCCATTCCAGTTCCCCTTGTTGTCGTTTTGGGGAAGGCTAGCACGTTTTATTTTTTTATCAATTGGTCAATTTTCGGGCAAGTCGCTGTATTGCTTGCATAAAAACATGATAATTGCAGTCATGTTACAGCCATCACAGGGACAGCGGCCGGCTCAGCGCTTTCAATCCTGGAAGGATGGATCGACCTGAGCTCGTCGGCGACGAGTTCCTGCAGCGGCCACAGATTGCGGTCATGGATGCCGAATTCTTCAAGGTGACTGACGGTGTTGTAGAGATACTCGGCGCCGGAACCGACATGGCCGCAGGCACGCGCCAGCACCCACGCCACCTTCTCCAGCGGCTGCCCTAGCGACGTGCCCCTGCCGGTCACGCCGACCCAGAAGCCCAGCGCCCGCAGCGATCCTTGCGCCGTGCGCACCGGAACCCAGCGGACCGAGCTGATGCTTTCATGGTCGTCGATCTCGCGCCGCAACAGTCTTTCGATCTAGGCGGGCTTCTCGCCATCCGGCAGGCGATAGATGACACCGTCGCAGCGCCCGCCGCGTTCGAGCGCCATCATCAGCCCCGGCTGCGCAGCGCTGCCTCTCCAGCGCACCAGATCAAGGCAGAAGGAGCGATGCCAGCCATAGGCCGAGGCTCGCCGTTGCTCGACGGATTCGAAGGCCGGCTTCCAGATCAGCGAGCCATAGGCGAACACCCAGAGCGGCCCCTCGTCGGCTTCGCCTGACAGGCGCAAGGCAAGCGCCCGGAAGTCGTTGTCGCTCAGTTGCGTCCAGGCTCCGCTCGGACCGGGATCGACCTCCTCCCGGTGGCACAGAGCGACAAGCTCAGGCGTGAGCGACATTCGACGCAACGGAAAACACAGCCCCTCTTTGACCGCAGCAAAGTCGAAAATCGCATGACGCGCAAGATCATGGTCCCCAGCGCCTTGCCGTCCTCGATTTCTGGTCCAGATGTCGGATTTCTGTCGCCGAGATCGTCCTAGGATGGATCGAACCGCGATCGCTGCCTGAACCGGTGAGGAGACCGACCATGCCGAATTCCCCCCAACCTTTCTTCTGGTACGAACTGATGACCACCGACCTCGACGCCGCCGAGGCCTTTTACACCGCCGTTGTCGGCTGGAGGGCCGAGCCCTTCGACAAGGCGCCGGGCATGCCCCGCTACATCGTGATGAACTCCAGCGTGCGCGGCGTCGGCGGGCTGATGACGATCCCGGAAGACGCCGCCAAGATGGGCATGCCGCCAGCCTGGCTCGGCTACATCTACACCAAGGACGTCGATGCCTCGACGAAGGCGTTGCAGGAGGCAGGAGGCGCCGTCCACCGCGCGCCCGATGACATTCCGGGCGTCGGCCGCTTCGCCGTCGTCGCCGATCCGCAGGGCGCGACCTTCATGTTCCTGCAGCCCAACCAGCCCGAACAGCCGCCGGTGCCCGCGACCACGCCTGGCCATGTCGGCTGGCATGAGCTCTACACCTCGGACTGGAAGGCCGCCTTCGACTTCTATTCCGGCCAGTTCGGCTGGGAAAGCGCCGGCCAGTTCGACATGGGCGAGATGGGCATCTACCAGACCTTCGGCGCCGGCCCTGAATCCGGCGGCGGCATGATGAACAAGCCGCCGCAAATACCGGTCCCGGTCTGGCTGTTCTATTTCAACGTCGACGCCATCGATGCCGCCGCCAAGCGTGTCGCCGACAATGGCGGCAAGGTGCTGATGGGACCGATGGAGGTGCCGAGCGCGCAATGGGTCGTCCAATGCCAGGACCCGCAAGGCGCGCATTTCGCGCTGCTGGCCTCCGTGCGGTAGCAACTGCCAATTTTCCATCATGGGGGTCGAGGAGCGGTCCGCGCAGCGGACGGGAAGCCACTTGCTTGCTTTCCGAACGACCAAGGCCGGCACGACAGCGGAGCGCGCTGTCCTGCCGGCCTTGTGCACCTCTTAGGCGTCACTCCGGCGTCAGTACCGCCACTTTGAGATCGGCCTTCTTGGCGCCGCTGAGCTGCACGGTGGCCGGACCGGCGGACAGCTTGAAGCGCACGCTCTTGCGAATTCCCGGGCAGGTCTTCACGCCGCTGAAAGCCGTCGACTTCACGGCATGGCCGTCCTGCACGATATCGATCCAGGCATCATCGGACAGGCTGAACTGGAGCTCGCCTTCAGGTGGTACGGTCACGCTTGCCGTGGCGCCGAACGTGCCGGCTGGCGGTGCGCGTTCCGGCGGCACTTCAAAGCTGATCGTGTCGACCGCCGCGAGTGTGAAATCCATCGCTTGCCCGACCGCCAGGGCAGCGCCGGACTGCGCGGCCGACGCTGACGGAAACAGGGCCTGCTCGCGTGCCACCGGCCATTTGAATGCATCACAACCGGCGTCGCCGGCCATGGCGAAACTCGTGCCTGCAAGGATTGCGAATAGGCTGATGACGACTTTTTTCATGGCAAAGGCAACCCTCATGGTTTGGTGTCTCTACATACCAATACAACCATAAGGACATGAATGCAACCATAGAGAGAAAAGATTAGGGGACCAGACTGGAACGATTTCCAATCACCGATTGTTGATGGCAGGCCAGGGGAAGTGAGTGGTCCATTACCGGACGATAATTTATGGCCGGTCCGGACGGGTAAAATGGAGTTTTAGATGAAGCTTTTCGAAGGCCTTGCCCAATACCGGCCGCAGGCGCTGGGCGTGCTGCGCATCGTGACGGCGCTGCAATTCATCGAGCACGGCACTCAGAAACTGTTCAATTTTCCCGTCGGCGAGCACGCCGGCGCCTTGACCGGTCTGCCGCTGGCGGCCGGCATCCTGGAATTCGCCGGTGGCATCCTGCTGGTGCTCGGGCTCTTCACCCGCCCGGTGGCGTTCCTGCTCTGCGGCGAGATGGCGATCGCCTATTTCATGGCGCACATGCCGCGCGACTTCTTCCCGGTCAACAATGGCGGCGATTCAGCGATCTCGTTCTGCTTCATCTTCCTCTATCTGATCTTTGCCGGCCCCGGCGCCTTCGCGCTCGACAACCGTCGCAGCGCTTGACCTTCGAGCGGATGCGCGCCTGGTTTCAGGCGCGCATCCGCTCGAAATTGGCGTCGAACAGAGGCGCCGGTTGGACCCGTGCCGGATGGCGCTTGCCGAGTATTTCGATCTCGAAGCCGTCCGGCCTGTCGGCGATCTCCTTCGGCACATAACCTATCGCGACCGATTTCTTCGAATGATGAGCGTAGCCGCCTGAGGTGACCCAGCCGCGCACGGCGCCGTCATGCCAGATCGCCTCGTCGCCAATGACATCGGCGTCGGTGGCCTCGACGATGAAGGCGCGCAGCCTGAGCTTGCCGCCTTGCTTGCGCTCGGCAAGCACCGCTTGCTTGCCGATGAAGTCGGCTTCCTTGCCATAGGCGACAAAACGGTCGAGCCCGGCCTCCAGCGGCCCATAGATCGGCCGGTATTCGCGCGCCCATGAGCCGAAGTTCTTCTCAAGCCTGAGCGCATTGAGCGCGCGCGAGCCAAACAGGCCGATGCCGAATTCCTCGCCTGCCTTGATCAGCGCCTGGTAAGCGGCGCGCTGATATTCCGGCGCCACCCAGATCTCGTAGCCGAGATCGCCGGTATAGCTGACGCGGCCGACCAGGCAGGGCGCCATGCCGATATCCATCCTGGCGACAGCCATGAAGGGGAATGCCGGGTTGGAGACATCGGCGCGGGTGACCTTGGCCAGCACCTCCCTCGCCTTCGGCCCGGCGATGGCGAGGCCTGTGAGTTTCTGCCCCAGCGCCTCGATGCGGACCGAGCCGTCCTCGGGCAGACGCGCCTCGAACCAACGCATGTGATATTGCTCCGCTACGCCGGAGCCGGCGATGAACCATTCGCCCTCTCCGACATTGGCGAGCGTGAAGTCGCCGATCAGCTTGCCGTCTTCCTTCAGCATCGGCGCCAGCGTCATGCGGCCGGGCTTGGGGAGCTTGCAGGCGAGCATGCGGTCGAGCCAGGCTGCCGCCCCCTCGCCCGTCACCTTGTATTTGGCGAAGCTTGAAATCTCCGACAGGCCGACGCCGTTGCGAACGGCGGCAACCTCCTTCGCGACATGATCGAAGTCGGTCGAACGCCGCCACGAGAACTCGTCCCTGACGCCTTCGGGCGCATACCAGAGCGGCACTTCCAGCCCATAGGCCACGCCCCACTGGGCGCCCTTGGCGGACAATGTGTCGTAGACCGGCGTCGTCTTCAGCGGCCGTCCAGCCGGCAGCTCCTCGTTGGGAAAGCGGATGGAGAAGCGCCGGGAATAATTCTCGCGCACTTTGGCGTTGGTATAGGCCATCGTCGCCCAGTCGCCGTAGCGCGCCACGTCCATCGCCCAGATGTCGGCGCCTGGGTCGCCCTCGATCATCCAGTTGGAGAGCGCCAGCCCAACGCCGCCGCCTTGCGAAAACCCTGCCATGACGCCGCAGGCGACCCAGAAGCCCGGCAGACCGCGCACCGGACCGACCAGCGGATTCCCGTCCGGCGCGAAGGTGAAGGGGCCGTTGATGATCTGCTTGATGCCGGCCTTCTGGAAGGCCGGGAAATGGCGGAAGCCGACCTCCAACGACGGCGCGATGCGGTCGATGTCCGGCTCCAGCAGTTCATGGCCGAAATTCCAAGGCGTCTGGAACTCGGACCAGACCTTGTTGGCCTTCTCATAGGTACCCATCAGCATGCCGCCGCGTTCCTGGCGGAGATAAAGCTCGCCGTCGAAGTCGACCGCATGGATGATCTCGGTGCCGGTCTTCTTGTTCCAGTCGGCGACCTCCGGCATGTCCTCGGTGATCAGGTACATGTGCTCCATGGCGAGCACCGGTAGCTCCAGCCCGACCATGCGGCCGACTTCGCGTGCCCAGAGCCCGCCGGCATTGACGACATGCTCGGTCACCACCTCGCCCTTGTTGGTGATGACGCGCCACAGGCCGTCCGGCCGGCGCACGATGTCCTCGACCTTGGTGAAGCGCTCCGCTTCCGCGCCCAATTTCCGCGCGGCCTTGGCATAGGCATGCGTGACGCCCGACGGATCGAGATGGCCGTCCTCCTTGTTGCGCACCGCGCCGACAAATTGTTTTGGGTCGATGAGCGGCATCAGCTCGGCCGCTTCCCTGGGCGAGATCACTTCGAGGTCGATGCCGAGATAGCGGCCCTTGGAGACCACGCCGCGCAGCCAGTCGAGCCGCGCCTCGGTTGCCGCCAACAAGACGCCGCCGGTCAGATGCACGCCCGTCGCCTGGCCGGAAAGCTCCTCGATCTCCTTGTAGAGCGAGATCGTGTATTTCTGCAGCTTGGCGACGTTGGGATCGCCGTTGATGGTGTGCATGCCGCCGGCCGCATGCCAGGTCGAGCCCGAGGTCAGCTCATCGCGCTCCAAAAGCACGACGTCGGTCCAGCCGTGGCGGGCAAGATGGAACAGCACCGAGCATCCGACGACACCGCCGCCGATGACCACGACCTTTGCATGCGACTTCATGGGTTCTTCTCGTTATTTCAGTGAGTTGAGAGATTGAAATGAATCAGATTGGCAAGCTGTTCCTTCACGGCTCGCCCTGCCCGATCGCTTCCTTGCGGCGCGCGATATAGGCTTCGAGCGCCTCGCGCACGCCAGGATCCATGGCCGGCTGGACATATTCCACCAGCGCCTTCTTCCACAGCCGCGTCGCACGCGCCGTCGTGTCCAGCGCGCCGGCCTCCTGCCAGGCTTCGTAATTCTGCCAGTTGGAAAGCATCGGCTGATAAAAGGCGGTGGCGTAGCGCTCCAGCGTATGCGGCGAGCCGAAGAAGTGGCCGCCGGTCGGCACGGCGCCCAGCGCCTCGACGGCCAGTTCGCCTTCATCGACCACGATCGGCCGCAGGAATTCCATCATGTGCTGCATCATCTCGACATCGATGATGAGCTTTTCGAACGAGGCTGTCAGCCCGCCCTCCTGCCAGCCGGCGGCGTGGTAGATGAGATTGCCGTGGCCGAGCACGGCGCCCCACAGCACCATCAGCGTCTCATAGGCGCCTTGCGCGTCGGCGGCGTTCGAGGCGGAGCCCGGCGTCGTGCGATATGGCAAATTATAGCGCCGCGCCAATTGCCCGGAGGCAATGTTGGCCTTGGTGTTTTCCGGCGTGCCGAAGGCCGGCGCGCCGGACTTCATGTCGACATTGGAGGTGAAGGCGCCATACATCACCGGCGCGCCTGGCCGAACCAGCTGCGTCAGCACAATGCCGAACAACGCCTCGGCATTCTGCTGCGCCAGCGCGCCGGCAAGCGTCACCGGGCTCATCGCTCCCATCAGCGTGAACGGCGTCACCGCCACCGACTGGCCGAACTCGGCCATGGTCATCAGCCCTTCGGCCATCATCTCGTCGAAGCGGCGCGGCGAGTTGACGGAAATGATTGTGGTGACGCCGGGATCCTGGCCGATCTGGTCGAGCGTCAAGCCACGCGCAATCGCCGTCATCTCGATGCCGTCAAGCGCCCTGCCCGGTCCGATCGCCGAGACATGGAAGCATTTGTCGGTTAGCGTCAGATTAGCGAAATAGGCGTCGAGATGGCGCGAGTTGGCCGGCAATTCGATCGGCGCGCAGACCTGGTTGCCCAGCATATGGATGCAGTTGAAATGTTGCGCCAGCCGGACGAGGTCTGAGTAGTCGGCGAGATTGCCGGCGCGGCGGCCGCGCTCCATATCGTGCACGTTGGGCGGTCCGGCGACCAGCGTGAAGTTGATGGTGTTGCCGCCGAGATGGATGGCACGGGCAGAGTTGCGTGGGGTGAGCGTGTAGCTGGCGCGCGTCGTCTTCAGCGCCTCATCGACCATGCCGCGGTCGAGGCGCACATTCATCGAGCTGTGATCGACTTTGGCGCCGGCGCGTTCGAACAGGGCGAGCGCCCTCTTGCTCATCACCTCGATGCCGAAATTTTCCAGGATATGCATCGACGCCTGATGAATGGCCTCGATCTGGTCGGCGGAAAGCACCGCCATCGGCGGGTAAGGATTCGTCACGCGCCTGAGCGGCAACTGCGGGATGGCGGACGGCCCCCGGTTGCTGGTTCGCTCGGCACCGCGTTTTCGTCTTGGTTCGGTCATGCGCGCATCAGAGCGCTGGCCGGGCGCGGTAGCTGTCAGGAATTCGCCATTTGCCGGCGTGATTTTAGCCACGGCGGCATTTTTTCAAATCGACGAAAAGATATACGACACATTCGGTCGAAATATCGATAGACCCATGATCGGCCTATCCCGGCCGGCGTTAAGGAAGCTCGAAAGACTCCTTTTATGATTTACGCCTATTCGTCTTCCGATGCGTAGGTCGAGTTTTAGTAAAATTGTCGCTGTCTCTGTGCTGCTGGCGCTTTCGGCCTGCGCGACGGCGCCCAGCCACATCAACAATGTCTGCGCCGTCTTCGACCAGAATGACGGCTGGTTCGACAACTGGCAGTCCGCCGCCGAGCGCACCGAGCAGAAATACGGCATTCCCGTCCCGGTGCTGATGGCGACGGTGCGCAAGGAATCCGGCTTCAAGAGCAATGCCCGGCCGCCACGCACCAAGCTGCTCGGCTTCATTCCGTGGAAGCATGTCTCCACCGCCGCGGGCTACTCGCAGGCGCTCGACGGCACCTGGTCGCAATATCAGATGGAGACCGGCAACTGGGCGGCGCGGCGCAGCCGCTTCGCCGACGCCATCGATTTCGTCGGCTGGTATCATTCCAAGACCGTCGACACTTTCGGCGTCGCTCGCAACGACACTTACAACCTCTATCTCGCTTATTATCTTGGCTGGTCGGCCTACGGCCGCGGCAATCGCGGTGACGCCGGCGTGCAGAACTACGCGCGCGCCACCGACCAGATGGCCAGCGACTACGCCACGCAGCTGCGGCAGTGCGGCAGCTGATGGCGGCGCGGAAGCGCGCTGCCCCTCAGAGCAATTCCAGGAAAAGTATGTAACGGTTTTCCGTCCGGAATTGCGTGAAACAAAGAGATAGAGTGGTTCGGCGTTTCCGTGGAACGGTCAACCACTCTAGTTCGGCTTCGGCTTGGGCTTCTTGCCGCTCGGACGCTTCGGCGGAGTACCGGCAAAGCCCGGCCCTGCGCCATGCGGCGCGTCATCCGGCACGCCCTCATGCGCCGCATGCTCCTTATCGAACTTGATGACCGGCTCCATCTTCGCCAGCACGTCGTCGGCAAGCCAGCACAGGCTCATATGGCCGTCGCCGAGATTCTTCACCGGCGGCACCTTCGTCTCGCAGAGATTGTCCGGCACCAGCTTCTTGTAGCCGCAGCGCGTCTGGAACGGGCAGCCGGTCGGCGGGTTCATCGCCGACGGGATGTCGCCCTCGAGCACGATGTGCTTCTTGACGACGCTGGTGTCGGCGATCGGAATCGCCGAGAGTAGCGCCTCCGTGTAGGGATGGTAAGGCGGCGAGAAGATCTGGTCCGTCGTGCCCTGCTCGACGATATAGCCGAGATACATGACGACGACGCGGTCGGCGATGTAGCGAACGACGGACAGATCGTGGCTGATGAACAGCATCGTCGTCTTGTTCTTGCGCTGGATATCCATCAAGAGCTCGGTCACCGCCGCCTGCACCGAGACGTCGAGCGCCGAGACCGGCTCGTCGGCCACCACCACCTTGGCATCGCCGGCGAAGGCGCGCGCCACGCCGATGCGCTGCTTCTGCCCGCCTGAGAGTTGGCGCGGCTTGCGGGTCTCGAAGGCTCGCGGCAGCTTCACCAGGTCGAGCAGTTCCAGCATGCGCTTGCGCCGCTCGGCGACCGTCTTGCCGACTTTGAACTTCTCCAGCGTGCGGATGATCTGCGAGCCGACCGTGTGGCTGGGGTTCAGAGTGTCGAACGGGTTTTGGAACACCATCTGGATCGAAGACACGGTCTCGACATTGCGGCTCTCGATACCGGTCGACTGGATCTCCTTGTTGCCCAGCGTCACCGTGCCCGAGCTTGCGGTCTCGAGCCCCAGAAGCACCTTGGCAAGCGTCGACTTCCCGCAGCCGGACTCGCCGACGATCGCGACCGTCTCGGATTCGCGCGCGGTGAACGAAATCGTCTCGTTGGCCTTGACGACGCGGCCTTCGCTGGAACCGAATACCTCGCTGCCGCCGACCTTGTAGTACTTCTTGAGGGCTTCGATCTTGAGCACCGGCGCGCCGGGCTCGACCTTTTCGTTGACCTTCTTGGCGCCGGGCGGCAGCGCTTCCCAGTCGATCTCGTTGAAGCGCACGCAGCGCGAGAAATGGCCCTCATGCCCTTCGACGGCGATCATCGGGATTTCCGCCGCGTTGCAGACGCCTTCGACGAAATGGTGGCAGCGGGGGCCGAAATTGCACCCTTTCGGCCGCTCGTGCGGCAATGGCAACTGCCCGGGAATGGAAATCAGCGGCCGCGAATTCTTGTCGGCACCGGGCAGCGGGATCGAGCGGAACAGCCCTTGTGTATACGGGTGGCGCATCCGGTCGAAGACGTCCTCGATCTTGCCGGTCTCGACCGCCTCGCCGGAATACATCACCGTGATCTTGTCGCAGGTCTCGAGGATGAGGCCGAGATTGTGCGACACGAAGATCATCGAGGTGCCGAACTTTTCGCCGAGCCCCTTGACCAGTTCGACGATGCCGGCCTCGACGGTGACGTCGAGCGCCGTCGTCGGCTCGTCGAGCAGGAGCAGCGCCGGCTTCGACAACAGCGCCATGGCAATGACGATACGCTGCTGCTGGCCGCCGGAAAGCTGGTGCGGATAGGAGCGCATCATGCGCTCCGGATCGGGCAGCCTCACCGCGCGTACCATTTCGAGGGCGCGTTTGTAGGCCTCTTCCTTCGACACCTTGTCGTGGATCAGCGGCACTTCCATCAATTGCTGACCGACCTTCATCGCCGGATTGAGGCTCGCCATCGGCTCCTGGTAGATCATGGCGATCTTGTTGCCGCGGATGGCGCGAAGCTCCTCCTCGGACAATTCGCCCATATCCTTGCCCTGGAACTTGATCTTGCCGCCCACGATCTTTCCGATATTGGAGAGGTCGCGCATGATGCCGAGCGACACGGTCGACTTGCCGCAGCCGGATTCGCCGACGATGCCCATCGCCTCGCCGGGCATGACGGTGCAGGAAAAGTCCATCACCGCCGGGATCTCGCCCTTGCGCGTGAAGAAGGAGATCGAGAGATTCTCGATCTCGATGATCGGCCCATTGGTCGGCTTGGCTGGATTTCGAACTGCCTCGTTCATGGGTCGCTCCAATCCTTAGTTTCTTATTTTAGCATGATCTTGTCCGAAACCGGGTGCCACTTTTTGCTACGCTGACCTTCGGTTCGGGATCATGCTCCGGGCAATTAGGGTCCTCTGGGCAAGTAGGGCCTGGGACCCCGCCATCAATCCTTCATCGACTGTTCGCGCAGCGAATCCGCCAAGAGATTCAGCCCGAGCACGAACGACATCAGCGCGATCGTCGGCGGCAGCGCAGGATGGATGAAGGAGCGCAGCAGGCGGCTGGCATCCTTGATCGCAGTGCCCCAGTCGGGACTTTCCGGCGCCAGGCCCAGGCCGAAATAGCCGAGCGTGCCGAGCAGGATCGTCGTGTAACCGATGCGCAGGCAGGCATCGACAATCAGCGGTCCGCGCGCATTGGGCAGGATTTCCCAAAGCATGATGTACCAGGGCGACTCACCGCGCGTCTGCGCTGCGGCCACATAGTCGCGCGTCTTGATGTCCATAGTCAGCCCGCGCACGATGCGGAACACGCCGGGGCTGGAAGCGAACACCACCGCCACGAAAATGTTGAGCTGGTTCGGATCTATGTGGACGATCTTCAGCGGGTCGGCGTCGAAGACGAGCCCGGCATAGATCCAGCCGCCGACGACGAGCGTGATGCCAAGCAGGATATAGAGCCGGTCCGGCCGGTTCTTGAAACGCGTCCAGAACAGCACGCTGAAGAAAATGATCGGGAACAGGAAGAACAACCCTGCCATGGCATAGGGGATCGGTGTGTCCATGATCCCGGGCGTCACCAGCAGGTAGAACAGGAGGATGACCGGGAAAGCCAGCACTAGGTTGGCGAGGAACGATAGCAACGTGTCGATCTTGCCGCCATAGTAGCCCGCCGGCAGGCCCAGCGTGATGCCGACCATCAGCGCGAAACCGGTCGCCGCCGGCGCGATGATCAGCACGATCTGGCTGCCATAAACCATGCGCGAGAAGACATCGCGCGCCAGCTTGTCGCCGCCGAAATAGTAGACGAGCTTCGATGTCGGCTCGATCGCGCCCGGCAGCGTGTCCTTCATGATCGACACTTGCGCCAGCGGATCGAAAGGCGAGATGGTCGAGGCGAAGATCGCCGTGAACAGCCAGAACAGGCAGATGCCGACGCCGGCAATGCCGACGCCGCTGTCGAAGAGCTGGCCGTAGAGGGCGAGCTTCTTCTTGTAGGCAAAGCTAACGCCCATCACCAGGACGAGCGCGATCCACACCGGCCAGAAACGCTCAAGCACACCGAGCACGACGTCGAAGGCGCTGATAAATTCGGTCTGCATCCGCCCTGCCCCCTATTGAACCCTGATACGCGGATTGAGAAACGCGTAGCCGACATCGGAGATGAGCTGCGTGATCAGCACGATGAACACCGAAACCAGCGAGCAGCCAAGCAAAAGGTCGATGTCGTTGTTTCCGGCGGCTTCGACCAGGGTGTAGCCGAACCCCTGATAGCGGAACATCACCTCGACGATGACGACGCCGGTCAGCAGCCACGGGAACTGCAGCATGATGACGGTGAACGGCGCGATCAGCGCGTTGCGCAGCGCATGCTTGACGACAACGCTGCCGAAGGAGAGGCCCTTCAGGCGCGCGGTGCGGATATATTGCTGCGTCATCACCTCGACCATCGAGGCTCGTGTCATGCGCGCGATATAGCCGGTGCCGTAGATGGCCAGCGTCATCACCGGAAGCGTGAAATTGTAGAAGGTGAGGCCTTGGCTCGCCGAGGCCGCCGAGCCGTTCAGCCAGCCGAGCCACGAGGCGAAGATGACGGTGAAGATGACGCCCGACACGTATTCGGGCGTCGCCGTCGAGGCGATCGAGGCGACCGACAGGGTCCGGTCGGTGCGCGAGCCTTCGCGCATGCCGGCAAGGATGCCGATGAGCAGCGAGATCGGCACCATCACCGCCAGCACCCAGAACATCAAAAGCCCCGTGGCGCCAAGCGCCGGAAAAAGCTTGGCCGCGACCGTCGTCTTGAACTTGGTCGAGCAGCCGAAATCACCCTGCAGGACACCCGAGAATTTCGGCTCGACCGGATCGTTGCAAAAAGAGAAGCGCTGCGCCGGCTTGCCCGTCGCCGGATCGATGATCGGCTGCTTGGGCAAGACACCTAGCCACTGCCCGTAGCGAACGAAGAAATTCTGGCGGTAGCCGTGGTTGACCAGCCAGTCCTCTAGCTGCTCGGCCGACGTATGCATTTCGGTCTGGCTGATCGCCAGCTTCTTCAGGTTCGGGTTGAGATTGATCAGAAAGAAGACGACCAACGTCAGGCACAGCATCGTCAATGCCATCGTGCCAAGACGCCTGAGGATGAAAGAAAGCATGGCGGCCCCTGCCGGTCTGGTTGGGGTTGGAGCCTGTCTGGAAACCAATCTGGCCGCCAGCGGCCAGGTTGCCTGTCAAACGGACCCTCGAATGCGATCAACCCTGTTTTTTCGTTGCATGCCGTTGCCGGAAAAGCCCACGCCCTTTGCGGCATCGGCTTCCGGTTCCGGCATTGTGCGGGGATTGAGGGGAAGGGGCAAGGCCCTTCCCCCACGGTTCGATCACGCCTGGTCGAGCCAGACCTTGCCGTAATCGCGCTCGAAGGTCGGGTGCATTTTGTAGTTCTGCACCGCTTTGACCGAGTGGCTGTAGAGCTTGCGCCAGTAAGGCTGGATGATGATGCCGGAATCCTGCAGGATCTGCTCGATGTCCTTCATCATCTCCTTGCGCTTGGCGGCGTCGGCGACGGCCAGCGCGGCGTTGAGCTTGGCGTCCCAATCGGGGTTCGACCACGCCGTCTCGTTCCAGGCCTCGCCGGAGCGGTAGCCGATCGCGAGCACCTGGACGCCAAGCGGACGCATGTTCCAGTTGGTCATGGACAGAGGATATTTGGTCCAGTCGTTCCAGAAGGTCGAGCCCGGCAGCACCGTGCGCTTCACCTTGATGCCGGCGTCGCGCATCTGCGCGGCGATCGCATCGCCGGTGTTCTTGTGCCAATCCTCGTCGACTGTGATCAGCTCATGCTCGAAGTCGGCCTTGCCGGCTTCCGCCAGCAGGGCCTTTGCCTTAGCGGGATCGCGCTTGATCTTCGGCAGTTCGAAATATTCCGGATGGATCTGGCACACGTGATGGTTCTCGGCCACCGTGCCGGCATTGCCGTAGCCAAGTTGCAGGACGACATTGTTGTCGACCGCGAGCTGCAGCGCGTTGCGGACCTTCTGGTTGTCATACGGCTTGTTGTTGACATTGGTGCGGCACACGATCGTCGAGGCCGTCACCACTTCCGACTTCACAAGGTCCATACCGTCGAGGATCGTCACATAGTCGGCCGACGTTTCGAAGTTGGTGTGGACTTCGCCAGCCTCGAAGGCGCTGACCATGGCACCCGGGTCGGTGCCGTAGTCGATGAACTCGATGCCGTCGAGGAATACCTCACCGTCCCACCATTTGTTGTCCTCGCGGCGCTTGTAGACCACTTTCTGGCCGACATCGTAGGAGACGAGCTCGAAGGGACCGGTGCCGATCGGGCAGGCTTTGAAATCGCCGCCCTTCTCGTCGAAGCTCTTGTGGACGATCAGGCCCGGGTAGTCGCACATGTTCGGGATCAGCGCGATGTCGGGCTTGCCGAGCTTGAGCTTGATGGTCATGTCGTCGACCTTGGTGACGGCGCTCTCGTCCAGCTTGTCGTCTTTGACCAAGGTGCCAAGACGACCGGGCATCGAATTGCCTTCGGCCTTCTTGTCGGCCCAGCGCTTGAGGTTGAAGATGACGTCATCGGCGGTAAAGGCATCGCCGTTCGACCAGGTCACGCCCTTGCGCACATGCAGGGTGTATTCGGTGGCGTCATCATTCACGTCCCAGCTTTCCAGCAGATAGGGGCGGAACGTGTATTCGGTTGTGTACTTGACCAGCGGCTCGAGCGCCTGGCGCTCGGCATTGGCGATTTCCGACCAGTCGGCCTTGCGCGGATCCTTCGGGTCCTTGATCCACTGCGCGACCTTCAGCGTGCCGCCCTTCTTGCCCTGCACGTCCTCGGCTCTCGCCGGGGTCGGATCAGCGAGGCCGAGCAGGCCATAGGCCATCGCCGTGGACGCCCCGAAGACGCTGGCCAAAGCCAGGAATTCGCGACGGTCGACCTTTCCTGCCTTGGCTTCTTCGGCCAGGGCTAGGATGTGGTCCGGAACGCGGTCACCGTTACTTTTATAGATTGCCATGACTAACTCCCATTGTTTGGCTTTCCGCCTTTTAACATTCCGCATCCAGACCGTGATGTCAAAAGACGGTGTGGAGTGGGAACATGCTAGGGAATGTGCAACTTTGGAATGAGGCCGGTTGGCGTGATAGCGACAGGCTTGACGCAAATTTGTTAGTGCACCGCACATTTCCCAAAAAATCGGCGGGGCGATTAAATCAAGACATTCTAGGCGGATAAGGGCTTCGCGCGCGCGGCAAAAGTCCTCTTGCGCCCGCTGAGGCGAGCACCGCACCGTCAATATTCGCGTTCGTAAAAGACACCGCCCTTGGCTTCGCCCGCGTCGTTGGCCTCGCCGCGCAGCTTCACGCCGCGCCCGACATTGAGGTCGATCGTCGCCTTGCCGGAGCCCGGTTTGTCGCCCTTCTGGATCGTCACATAGGTGCGGTCGTTGAGGTATTTGCCGGCCGAAACCGCGGTGCCGCCCTTCTCGTCCGTCGTCACATCGAGATCGTCGACGCCGATCGCGCTGCGCAGATTGTCGAGCAGCGAGGTCGTGCCGCCGGCGCCGGCCAATTGCGCGGCCGCATCGGCAAGCTGGGCGATTTGCAGCGGCGACAGATTCGACATCGAGCGGCCGAAGATCAGTTGCGCCAGCACCTCGTCTTCGGGCAGCGCCGGCACGGAGGAAAAGTTGAACTTGGGATTGGTCGCTTCTCCGGAGACGACAATGGTGACGGTGGCGCTGCTGGTCGTCGTCGTCGCCGTCAGGTTGAGATAGGGCACCAGCGAACCCTGGAACCCGACCGTGCCCTCGGTAAAGGTCAGCCGCTTGGCGAGGATCGTCAGCCGTCCGCGCTGCAAGGTGAAGGTGCCGACGGCCTGCGGCGCGGATGCCGGACCGGTCAGCTTCAGCGAGCCGCCGAGCTCGGCGTCGACGCCCCTGCCCTGGATGAAGATCTGGTTCGGCGCGTTTACCGTCACGTCGAGGACAAGGCCGCTGCCGCTGTTACCGCTGCCGCTGGATGTCGGCGGGTTCAGCGCCCTGTCCTGCGCGCGAACCGCGCGCGGCGCGTTCTTGTGCTTCACATCCAACGCCGAGAGCGACCCCGGCAGCTTTTCCGGCACGGTGATGACCGTCTTCGCCAGATTGATGGTGCCGGCGATCACCGGCGCCGACACGAGCGGCCCCTTGATGGTCAGGTCGCCGCCGAGGTTGGCGGTCACCACCCTGCCGTCGGTATAGCGACCATCGGTAAGCTTGATCGACAGGTCGGCCGGAAAACCCTGCGCCGGCGTGATGCCGACGGTGCCGCTGGCCGAAAGGCTGCCGCGCGTCGACAACGTGCCGGTCAGTCGGTTGATCCTGGCGACGCCGCCACCGATCGAGACGTCGGCCGCGATATCGTTGACCGCAAGCCCGGAACGCGCGTCGATGAGGCGTGCGCCGGACGTCGTGACTTTGCCGCTTATCACCGGCGCGGATGCAGGACCGCGCACCTGCACATCGACATTGGCGGTGCCGTTGAGCGCAAGGCCTTGCGCGGCGAGTTTCGAGGCAAGGAAGGAGAACGGCACCTTGCCGTTGAAGTCGAGCGCCAGGGTCGGCGTACCCGCTGTCGTCACCGTGCCGCCACCCTTGAGACCTAGGCCGGCGCCGTCGCTGATATTGGCGTCGAAGGCGAGCTTGTTGCCGGCAAAGGTTCCCGACGACGATACATTCATGCCGCCGAGGCCGGCGCCGCGCGTCTGCGAGGTCTGTACGCCGGAAGCGTCGACCTTGAAGGCGACCGCCGGCGTGGCCGACGCGCCGGATACCTTCACAGTGCCGGAGATCGAACCTGCCGCATCGAGGCCGGCCGAGAAACTGTTGGCGAGCGAGACCGGCACCCTGGCCAGATTGGCGTTGATGTCGAGCGTCTGTGCGACCTTGCCCGTCACCGTCGCCGTGCCGCCGCCAAGATTGAGCACCAGCCGGTCGAGCGTCGTCGCGCCGTTGGCAATGGTCACCGTCGAGGCCTGCGCGATCGCCACCTTGATCCCTTGCGCCGTCGCCTGGCCCGACGCGAGCTCGATGGTCGTCGTGCCGTTCGCCACTTTCACCCGGCCGGCCGCCTTCGCCGGAATGTTCTTGACCGTGGCGCCGCCGGAGAAGCCGGTCCAATCGCCGTCGCGCTTCAGGTCGACATCGATGCCGGTGACGGCAGTGCCGCCTGAAGTCACGCTTTCGGCGCGAACCTTGCCGGAGATGACAGGTGCGGCAAGATAATTGGCGATCTGCGCATCGATGGCGACGTTCTTGGCGGAAACGTCGCCGCGCCTGATCGCAGCCGTGCTTGCCTTGATGGCGACGTTCGACCCATTTCCCGCTTTCGAGAATGCGATCGTGCCACGCACGTCGCCTTCCGCTTTTTCCAGCGCAAGTGCGGCCAGTGGCCCGATATCGGGCAGGTCGAGCGACACTGTGCCCACCGGCACGAAGGCCTCGTCCAACGCGAGATCGCCGGAAATCTTGTTCGATCCCAGCGACAGCAAAAGCCCGTTGATCGCGCTCTTGCCGCCGGTGGTGGCGAGCACGGCATTGCCCTGCAGCGGCTGCCCGGCGACATTGCCCGTCAGTTGCACATTAGCCGCCGGATTGGCGGCATCCGCCTTGCCGGTCGCGGTCAGCTTCAGCCCGGTGATTTCGCGCGCCGCCACCGAAAGCCGGTCGCTGTCGACCGTCAGCGACAGATCGGGCCCCATGATCGGACCTTGCGCATTCAGGGCAAAAGCGATGGCGCCCTTGGCGTCTTTCGACAGCAGCGAAACGTCGCTCAATGCGCCTCTGACATCGGCGGCGACCTTGCCGTCGGCAAGGCTCGCCTGTCCGTCGGCGCTCAGCGCGCCCGAATTCAGCTTCAAGCCGTTGACATTGACATTGCCATTCGCATCGCGCTTCAGCCCGGCGCTCAACTGCGCCCTCTCGCCAAGCATGCCACGCACCGCCGCTGGCAGTGCGGACGAAGCAACTTCGGCTTTCAGATTGAGGTCGACGGCACCGTCACCCAGGGATATCCGGCCAGCGACCTGGCTATTGAGCGCATCGCTCTTGAACGAGCCGCTGTTGACGGCGACGGCGTCGGTCGTGAGCCGACCATTGACCTCGGCCGTGACCTTGCCTGCGATCAGCGGCGCGATCATGGGATTGTCGAGGCCTATTCTGTCCACCGAGACCGTGCCGGAAACCGGACCTGCCCGGCCCTTGAGGTCGAACGCATCCGAATGCAGCACCAGCGCCAGACCGTCCACCTTCGCCTGGCTGGCGGCAATGGAAGGTAGTATCGCGGACACATCCAGCCGCGCTTGGGTGCTTTCGCCTGCCATCCTTGCTGACAACGACTGGACCTTGACCTTGACCGGGCTCTCGGCACTGCCGAGTGTCAGCGGCAGACTGGGTCCGGATGAGGTGAGGTCAAGGGAAAAGTCGCTGGCGCCATTGGGATTGATGGTGCCGGCAGCCCTGCCCGAAATCCCGTCACCAGAAAGCGTGGCGTGGTCCAATGCTACACCGCTCCCCAGCGTATAGCTGCCGGCGGCATCGAGATTGAGCGGCCCGAGCCCCGCCTGACGCGTCTGGCTGGTCTCGGCGCCGGCGAGCTTGGCGTTGAACTGAACATCGGGGTTGGACGAAGGACCCGTGACATGCGCCGTGCCTTCCAGCGTTCCGGCTGCGTCGAGGCCGGGCACGAGATCATTGGCGAGCGCCGCCGGCAGGCTGGCGAAATTGGCCGTAAGGTCGAGTGTCTGGCCAGCGCTGCCGGAAACCGTCGCCGTGCCGCCACCGAGATTGAGCGCGAGCTTTTCGACGCTGGTGACGCCGTTCGCGATTGCGAGGCTCGAAGGCTCGGCGATCGCCGCCTTGATGCCGCGCACGGTCGCTTCGCCGGACGCGATCTCGACGCTGGTCTTGCCGTTGGCAATCTTCACGCGACCGGTTGCGGTGGCCGGAATGCCCGACGCCGTCGCGCCGCCGGAAAAATTGGTCCAGTCGCCGTCGCGCTTCAAATCGATGCCGATGCCGCTGATCACCGTGCTGCCGGAAGTCACGCTGTCGGCCTTGATTGTGCCCGAGATCGCCGGACCCTTGAGGTAGTTGGCGATCAGCGCGTCGACGGTGATCGTCTTTGCCGCCAGCTCGCCGCGCGCGATCGAGGTGCTTGCCGCATTGATGGTGACGTTCGGCGCCTCGCCATCCTTGGCGAAGGCGATCGTGCCGTTGATGTCGCCGGTCGCCGCCTGACCGCCGAGCGCCGCCAGCGGCGCGATATCGGGAACGGCCAGCGTCAGCGTACCGAGCGGCAGGAACCGGTCGTCGAGCGCGAGATCGCCCGAAACCTTGTTGTCGCCGAGCGCAAGGCTAAGCCCCCTGATCGAGCGCTTGCCATCGGCGGTCACCAGCGAGGCTCTGATGTCGAGCGGCTGCTCCTCGGCGCTGCCGGTCAGCGAAACGTCGGCCGACGGGTTGGCGATGTCGGCCTTGCCCTTTGCCGAGAGCTTGATGTCCTTCACCGTGCGGCCGGCGGCCGTCAGGCTGGCGCTGTCGGCCGAGACCGAGAAATCCGGCGCCCAGCGCGGGCCGCTTGCGCTCAGCGCGAAATTGATCCCACCGGCGAGCGGCGTGCCCGCCAGCGACGACAGCGCCGATACATCGCCCAGCGTTCCCTTGAGGTTGGCCTGGATGTCGGAGCCTTGCGCGCTGGCGGTGCCGCTGGCGCTGAGCGAGCCGGAGGTGAGTTCCAGCTCATTGGCCGCGAAGGCGCCTTCCGGATCGCGGGTCGCGGTGGCCGAGAATTTCACCCGTTCGCCAAGCAGCGAGCTGATCTGCGGCGGCAGCGCCTTCGATACGGCGTCGGCGTTCATCTTCAGCGTCATCGAGAGATCGGCGAGCGAGACGCCGGCGGTCAGCGCGGCATTCAGCGCGTCGCTGCGCAGCGTGCCATGGTCGACGGTCACGGTCTCGCGGCTGATCGAACCGGAGAGATCGGCGGCGAGCTTGCCCGTCACCAGCGGCGCCAGCGTCGCCACGTCGGTCTTCAGGCCGGTGGCGGCGAGCTTGACGCTGACCGGGCCGCTGCGGTTTTCGACATCGAAGCCGTCGGAGTGGATTTCCCCCGTCACATTGTTGAGCTGCGTGCCGCCGACAGCGATCGAGGCCAACGAGGTGCCGATGTCGACCATCGGCGCCTTGCCATCGCCAAAGGCGCGCGCGGTCGCCTTCCCGACCGCGACCAGGATCGGCACCGCGCTGGTGCCGACATCGATGGTGACGGGCTTGTCCTTGGCGGAAAGCTCGACGGCAAGGTCGCTGGCACCCTTCGGGTCGACATTGCCGGTGGCCGTGCCGTGAACCGTGCCGCTCTCGATAGTGGCGCGCTCGATATCGACGCCGCCGGTCGTGGTCGCCGTCGCGGCCACGTCGAAGTTCGTCTTGCCGGCAAACAGCGACTTGAACTTCTCCGGCAGGAAGCGCTCGAATTCGCCGTCGCCCTTGGCTTCTACGTAGTGCCCCTTGTCGTTCAACTGATGCCGGCCGGTGAGCTGGGTGACGATCTGGCGGTCGACGACGAAGGTGCCGATGCCGCTCCAATTGGCGAGCGGCCCGGTTCCCGAAACGACGATATCGACGGGCGGCGCATCGGGGAGCTTGAGCAGGTTGGCGATGATGCCGCCGGCCGGCTCCGAGGCCTTGAGATCGAGGTCGAGCTTGTTGTCGGCCGGCGCGAAATGGACCTTGGCGTCGACATTGCCTTGCTTGCCGTCATGCCGGGCGACGTTGAGCACCGTGTCGATCGCCAGCGGCGACGGGTCGGCCTTGAGCGAGCCCTTGGCGGCAAGTTCCGCAATGCCGCTGCCGGCGAGTTCCTGCCCGAGCGCGATCTCGGGCAGGTCGATCTCCCTGACGTCGATCGAAACCGGCAGGCCGGTCGAGCCGCCTTGTGACGGCTGCTGGCTGGCTTGCGGCAACCGCGCCAGCTCGATGCGTTCGGCCGCGATGCGGTCGGCGTTGAAATTGCGCGACAAGAGCGCAGTGGGCGACCAGTCGAGCGCCACCTTGCGCGCCACCAGCCAGGGTCCGGCGCGATCCTCCAGCACGACATGGTCCAGCCGCAACGCGCCGGACCATATGCCTTCGATGCCGCTGACGGTGACCTTGCGATCCTCGGTAGAGGCCATTTTCGAGATCAGGCCGGTGAGATTTTGCCGGCCCCCTTCGGTCCCGGTCAGAACAACGAGCGCGCCGATCGCCACCACGAGCAGCAGGAGCAGCGTGTAAAGGCAGATGCGAAGGATGCGCCAGAATATCTTCATCGTCAGAACGCCTGACCGATACCGGCATAGATGCCGAAATGCGGATCGCTCGGATCGCGGTTGAGCGGCACGGCGGCATCGATGCGCAGCGGCCCGAATGGCGTAAGATAGCGCAAACCGACGCCGGCGCCGACCTTGACGTCCGAGAAATCCGGGAAGGATTTCGTCGAGACAGTGCCGGCATCGACGAAAGGCACGATGCCGATCGTGTCGGTGACGGCGATGCGCATCTCGACCGAAGTCTCGAAGAAGGACAGTCCGCCGATCGGCTGGCCGTCGATGTCCTTCGGGCCGATACCCTGATAGGCATAGCCGCGCACCGAGCCGCCGCCACCGGAATAGAAGCGCCGGTCGGCGGGCACGTTCTGCAGCCCGGTGCCGACGATAGAGCCGAGCACGGCGCGCTCCGCGAGCACGAATTTGCTGGCTGTATCGAGCGACTGGTAGGCGGAGCCTTCGCCCTTCAGCTTGAGGAAGGTCGAGCCGTTCAGGATATCGTAGCTCGGCTCGGCATAGGCGAGCGCGCGAAAACCCCTGGTCGGATTGAGCTTGTTGTCGCGGCTGTCATAGACATATTGCAGCGGAACGCTGGCGATCAGATAGGTGTGCTTGCCGAAGGCGTCGGTGATCCGCGAATAGTCGAGGGCGAATTCCGCCGAAACCCTCTGCTTCTTGTCGAGGTCGTAGGAGACGCCGATATTGCCCTTGACCGAGAAATGGTCATAGGCGTCGGGATGCTCGAACACCGTCTTGATGCCGGTGAAGAACTTCGATGTCGGTCCGAGCACGCCCGGCTTTTCGAACATGATGCCGGCATTGTAGTTGAGCGCGGAAATGCTGTTGCTGCCGATGCCGCTGATCGAACCGTCGATCCGCAGCTTCTCCGCCTGGCCGAACAAGTTGCGGTGGCCCCAATAGCCTTCCAGCCCCAGGCCTTCGGTATTCGAAAACGTGCCGCCGATGCCGAAAAAGCGCGGCTTGCGCTCGCTGACCTCAACGTCGATCGGGATATTGCCTTGGGCGTCGAGGCTGTCGCCTTCCTTGAAGGTCACGCTATTGAAGACCTCGAGCCCGAGCAGGCGATCGCGGGCATCGTCAATCTCTTGCGGCGAATATTGCCGGCCCCGCTTCAAGCCGGTCATGTATTCGGTGAAGTCACGGTCGACCTTCTCGGTGCCCTCGACCGTGGTGTCGCCGTAGCCGGCGACCGGACCGGCCGCCACCGTCAGCGTGACATCGAGGGTGGAGGTCGCGTGATCGGCGACGATCTCGCGGTCCGTCACCTTGGCTAGCGGCCTGCCCTCTTCCTTCAGAGCGCGTACGATCGCCGCTTCGGCCTTGAGCACCGCGCCCGATCCTGCATCGCCGCCGGCGATCAGGCCGAAATCGGCGCTTGCCAGGCCCGCGGCATCGCCTTTCAGCCTGATGTCGCCCAGCGTGAATTTCGGCCCGGCGGCGATGCTGACGACCACCGGGATGGGCTGCGGCCCCTTGAACTCGGCATCCGGCGGCAGTTCGTCTAGAGACTTGCCCTGGATGGTGATGGTGACCACGCCTTCGTAGCGAGCGTCGGCGTAAAGCGCGGCAACAAGCTGTTCGCGGTCGCTGCGCGCCTTGGCCATCAGGCCGAGCGACCCCGACACCGGATGCTCCTCGTCATTTTTAAGCGCCGAGGCATTCTCCAGTCTCTTGACCAGATCCTTGTCGGCGTCCGGCGCGTCGATGGTTACGGAATAGCGCAGCGGATCGACGATGTCGGCATCCTCGTCCTTGGATGAACCCCAAAGCTTGATGCCGAAAATCTCGAAGGCAGCCGCCGGGCGCGCTTCGCCGGCGAGCACGGTAGCGCAGACAAGCGCGAAAAGCAGGGCGCGCGGAAGCCCGCGCCCTGGAGCGATCCCTCCTGACATCTGCGTTTCATACGCCGGCATTAACACAACCTAGTCGACAAAACTAAAATTGGAATGAAGTTCTGAAACGCTCGTAAAGGGGCCACAATCCAATTGTCTGAAATAGACCGGGCTTGGAATTCACACCTTTTGCATCTTCGCAAGAAAGTGTGATCCATCTCATAGAGGTTCTGTCGAAATACCGGCCTTTGGCCGGCATGGAAACCGTTGGCAGGTTGAAAACCTGCCGCGTTCCGGCGTTGACAAGCCCGCTTGACGCTTGATCATGCCCGGACGCTGGCAGTGTCTGGAGGGTGATGTGGCAATGCGCGCGGCTCGTGGTCTCTCTTTCCTTCTGCTTCTCTTTTTCGCCCCTATTTTCCTCGCATCGAGCGGCGCGGCACTTGCGGCCGAAGCCCGGCGAATCGTGACGACGGACAATTCCGACTATTTCGGTTTCGACCTCAGGTCCGACCAGAATGTCAGCCTCGACCAATGCACGACGACATGCCTCGGCGACCCCGCCTGCCGCGCCTTCACCTACAACACCAAGGCCAAATGGTGCTTTCTCAAATCCGACTATAATCAGCTGAAACCCTTCAGCGGCGCCATTGCCGGCAAAGTCGCAAACGTCGATGGCGACCCCGATATCGGCGCGCCGCCGGCGCTTGCCTTCTTCCCCAACTGGATGGCCGACCAGGCCCAGCAGTTCCGCAACAAGCTGACCGATCCGGCCTATGACAAGCCGACCGAAGGGCTGGCAGCACTTCAGGCCGCGGCCGAGCAGGCGGCGCTGACTGGCGATCATCGTCTCGCCATGCAGAAATACCAGGCCGCCCTTTCCATCCTGCCGGACGACGGCGCGCTCTGGCTGGCGCTGGCGCGCGAGACGCTCGGCGTGCAGCCGGCTTCCAACACCTCCGAGCCCTCGACCTTGCCGGCAAACGTCACCTCGGCCGCTTTCAACGCCTACAAGCTGGTGCGTACCGCAAAGACCCGCGCCGAGGCGCTGGCGCTGCTTGGCGCCGGCCTCGACAAGCGCGACCTCTTCCGGCCGGCCATTCAGGCCTATGAGGCGAGCCTCGCGCTGGTGAGCTCGCCGGCCGTGCAGGCTGAATATGCCGATCTCAAGGCGCGCAAGGGTTTCCGCGTCATCGATCACTCGGTCGAGGCCGATTCCTCTTCGCCGCGCATCTGCGCCCAGTTTTCCGAGGAACTGGTCAAGACCGGCGTCGATTATTCGCAGTTCGTCACCGTCGACAACGCCGCCCCCAAGGCCGTCGAGGCCAAGGGCAAGCAGATCTGCGTCGAGGGGTTGGAACACGGCCAGCACTATGACGTGACCTTCCGCGCCGGCCTGCCGGCGGCGGTCGGCGAGACTATCGCCGCCCCGGTCGTGCTGTCGATCTATGTCCAGGACCGCGCCCCGTCCGCCCGCTTCACCGGCGACAGCTTCGTGCTGCCGGCCGGCGTCCGCCGCGGCATCCCGGTCGTCACGGTCAACATGACCGCCGCCAAGATGAAGCTCTACCGCATCGGCGACCGTTCGCTGGCGCAGCTTCTGTCCGGCTACCAGTTCCTGCATCAGCTCGACGGCTATGATATTTCCACCATTTCCGACCAGATGGGCGAGCCTGTCTGGGAAGGCACGCTGGACATCGCCAACGACCTCAACAAGGAGGTCACCACCTCGTTCCCGGTCGACCAGGCGATCCCGCAGCGCAAACCCGGCGTCTATGTGCTGACCGCGCAGCCGGTCGACGACAAGGGCGACGACTATGGTTCGCGCGCCACGCAGTGGTTCGTCGTTTCCGATATCGGCTTGTCCACCTATACTGGTCAGGACGGGCTCAATGTCTTTGCCCGCTCGCTCGGCTCCGCCAAGCCGATCGCCGGCGCTGAACTGACGCTGCTTGCCAAGAACAATGATATCCTCGGCACGGCGACATCCGACGCCAAAGGCCACGCCGTGTTCAACCCCGGCCTCACCCGCGGCGAAGGCGGCATGGTGCCGGCCGTGCTGATGGCCAAGCAGGGCGACAACGACTTCGTCTTCCTCGACATGGGCCGCGCCGGCTTCGATCTGTCGGACCGCGGCGTTGCCGGGCGTGCCGCGCCCGGCGCGCTCGACGTCTATGCCTGGACCGAGCGCGGCATCTACCGCGCCGGCGAGGATGTCCATGTCGCGGCCCTTGCACGCGACGGCGCGGCCAAGGCGGTCGACAATCTGCCTCTGACCTTCATCTTCACCCGTCCCGACGGCGTCGAGAACCGCCGCATCGTCACTGACGGCGCCTCCGCTGGCAGCCATGCCGTCGACCTGCCGCTCGAGGCCAACGCCATGCGCGGCACCTGGACGGTGTCGATCTATACCGACCCCAAGCAGGCGTCGGTGGCGAGCCAGATGTTCCTGGTCGAAGACTTCGTGCCGGATCGCATCGAGTTCGACCTGACGGCCGACAAGAAGGAGATCGCCCAGGGCGAGACCGCCAATGTCAGCGTCGACGGCCGCTTCCTTTACGGCGCGCCGGCCGCCGGCCTCGCGCTTGAAGGCGAGATGACGCTGTCGACCACGAGCAGCTGGGACCGGTTCGAGGACTTCACCTTCGGTCTTGCCGACGAGCAGTCGGCCGAGCCTTCCGTGACGCCTTTAGCCAACCTTCCCGTCGTCGGCGATGACGGCAAGGCGACCTTCCCGGTCTCTATCGACCAGTTGCCTTCGACCACCAAGCTGATCAACGCCAAGATCACCGTTCGCATGCGCGAAGCCGGCGGCCGCGCCGTGGAGCGCTCGCTCGATATCGCCGCGCATCCGGAAAAGGAAATGATCGGCATCCGCTCGGATTTCGAAGGCGGCGAGGTTCCGCAAGGCGGGACGGCGAAGTTCAGCATCATCGCCGTCGATCCGAATGGCAAGCGCGGGGAGCTGAAAGGCGCCCAGTGGTCGCTGGTCAAGGTCGAGCGCAACTACCAATGGTACCGCTCGAACAATTCCTGGAACTATGAAGCGGTCAACCTCACCAAGGCCGTCGCCAACGGGCAGATCGACCTCAACGCCGACGGCGAGGCGACCGTGTCGCTGCCCGTCGACTGGGGCCGCTACCGTCTCGAGGTCGAGACGGCAGACCCCGATGGTCCGGCGACCAGCTACGAGTTCGACGCCGGCTGGTATGTCGCCTCGACCACCACCGAGACACCTGACGGCCTGGAGATCGCGCTCGACAAGGACACTTATGCCGCGGGCGAAGTCGCCAAGTTGAAGGTCTCGCCGCATTTTGCCGGCGAACTGCTGGTCACCATCGGTGCGGATAAACTCTTGAAGACCGTCACCGCCTCGGTGCCGGCCGGCGGCAGCACGGTCGATATCCCGGTCGGCGATGACTGGGGCGCCGGTGCCTATATCACGGCAACTTTGTTCAGGCCGGGCGATGCGCAGGTATCGCGCATGCCGGCCCGCGCCATCGGCGTCAAATGGCTGACCGTCGATCCGGGCTCAAAGCAGCTCGCCGTCGCGCTGACGCCGCCTGAAAAGACCGCGCCGCGCCAGCAGCTGTCGATACCGGTTGCCGTCAACGGTGCGCAACCCGGCAGCAATGCTTATGTGATGGTCGCGGCCGTCGACGTCGGCATCCTCAACCTCACCAACTACAAGGCGCCCGACCCGGAGAACTGGTTCTTCGGGCAGCGCATGCTGGGCCTCGATATCCGCGACCTATATGGCCGCCTGATCGACGGCTCGCTCGGCACCACCGGCAAATTGCGGACCGGCGGCGACGGCGCCAGCATGCAGTCGCAGGGCAGCCCGCCGACCGAGAAGCTGGTCGCCTTCTTCTCCGGCCCGGTTGAGCTCGATGCCAATGGCAAGGCGCGGATCGACTTCGACATCCCGCAGTTCAACGGCACCGTGCGCGTCATGGCCGTCGCCTGGACCAAGGAAGCGGTCGGCCATGCTCAAACCGACGTCATCGTGCGCGATCCGGTGGTGATCACCGCCGGCTTGCCGCGCTTCCTGGCGCCGGGCGATGCCGCTACGATGCGCCTCGACATCGCCGACACCGACGGTCCCGCCGGCGATTACAAACTGTCGGTCACCGCGACCGGGGATCTCTCGACCGGCGACAAGCCCCTGCCCGAGAAGCTGACGCTTAGCCAAGGCAAGCGGCAGACGCTCTCCTTCCCGCTAATCGCAGCGACGGCGGGCGATGCTTCGATCACCGTCAAGCTTGCGCATGACAGCGGCACCGAGGTCGAGCAGACGCTCTATCTGCCGGTGCGCCCGGCGCAGCTTCCGATCACCAACCGCATGGTGGTCGACCTGAAACCCAATGGCGGCGCGCTTCGCGTCGACAAGGAGCTGCTCGCCGCAAGCGTGCTCGACGGTGTCTCGGTCAGCGTCGGCGTCTCGCAGACGGCGGCCTTCGACGTGCCTTCGCTCTTGATGACGCTCGACCGCTATCCCTATGGCTGCGCCGAGCAGACGACCAGCCGCGCGATGCCGCTGCTCTATGTCAACGACATGGCCACCAGCATCGGCATGGAGAGCGATCCTGACCTGCACGGGCGCATCCAGGACGCCGTCTACAAGGTGCTGAGCTACCAGGCTTCCAGCGGCAGCTTCGGCCTTTGGGGTCCGGGCTCCGGCGATCTCTGGCTCGACGCCTATGTGACGGAGTTCCTGACCCGGGCGCGCGAGCAGAAATACGACGTGCCGGCGCAGGCGATGAACCAGGCGCTGAACAACCTGCAGAACTCGCTGGGCTACGACCAGGACGTCCAGGACCGCGGCAGCGAGATCGCCTACGCGCTCTATGTACTCGCTCGCAACAAGAAGGCCTCGATCGGCGATCTGCGCTATTATGCCGACACGCAGCTCGAAGCCTTCTCCAGCCCGATGGCCGTCGCGCAACTGGCGGCGAGCCTGGCGCTCTATGGCGACACGCAGCGTTCGGAAGCCACCTTCCAGACGGCGCTGCGGCTGGCCCAGGCGAGCACCGAATATGACTACTACCGCTCCGACTACGGCTCGCCGCTCCGCGATGGCGCTGCGATGCTGGCGCTGGCTGCGGAATCGAAGCCGGTGCCGGGCATCGTGCCGCAGCTGATCAGGTTGGTCGCCAGGGAACGCGCCGACGCCCGCTGGACGAGCACGCAGGACGAATCCTGGATGCTGCTGGCGGCGCGGGCGCTGAAGGAAGGCAACGATTCCATCACGCTTTCCGTCAACGGCGCGCCGCATTCCGGTGGCTATTCCGACCGTGTCTCCGGAAGCGACCTCGAGGGCAGCCCGCTCACCATAGCCAACACCGGCACGACGCCGCTGCAGGCGGTGGTCACCGCGGTGGCCGCGCCAGTCGAGCCGCTGCCGGCCGGCGGCGACGGCTTCACCATCGATCGCACCTACTACAGGCTCGACGGCACCGAGGCCAATATCACCGAGGCCAGGCAGAACGAACGCTACGTGGTCGTGCTCAAGGTCTATGAGCAGAACAACTGGCCATCGCGCCTCTTGGTCACCGACCTGTTGCCGGCTGGCTTCGAGATCGACAATCCGAGCCTGGTCTCCAGCGCGCAATTGTCGAACTTTTCCTGGCTGGCGCAGACCGATGCCGCGCATCTGGAGTTCCGCGATGACCGCTTCGTCGCCGCCTTCAATCCGAACGAAGGCGACGGCGACCGCAACATCACGCTGGCCTATGTCGTGCGCGCCGTGACGCCGGGCACCTATGCCCATCCGGCGGCGACGGTGGAGGACATGTACCGGCCGCAATATTCGGCCCGCACCGCCTCCGGCATGATGGAGGTCAAGGCGGAGTAAGTTGCTCTGACGCTGGCGATCACAAAAATGGCGATTGCGCTGCCCCTCGTCCGCCTGCCCGTCCTCCGCAGCAGCTGCGCTGCAGCTGCGGAGGGTGGACCGGCACCTTCTCCCCGTGAGGAACGGGGAGAAGGAAGAAGCTCCGACGCTGACGCCCCCCTCCCCCCGTTCTTCACGGGGAGAGGGTAAGGGTGTGGGGCAGCGCCATGCTCTCCGGAAAATTCCTCAGGCGAACCGCCCTCGCAGGCATTTCGCTTGCCTGTTTTGCGGCCGCATCCATCGCCGCGCTTTGGGAACTCGACCGCTCCTTCCCGCCGCCTTTGCCGGCAAAGCTGACGGTCTCGACCGAGGTGCAGGACCGCGACGGCCAGCTCTTGCGCGCCTTTGCGACACCGGACGGCTACTGGCGGCTCGGGACCCGGCTCGACCAGGTCGACAAACAATTCGTCGACATGCTCGTCGCCTATGAAGACAAGCGCTTCTGGGACCACCGTGGCGTCGACCTGCTGGCGCTGTGCCGCGCCGCCGGTCAATTCGCCACCAGCGGCCACATCGTCTCCGGCGGCTCGACGCTCTCGATGCAGCTTGCCCGGCTGATCGAGCCGCGCGACAGCCGCAGCCTGGGTTCCAAGTTCAAGCAGATCCTGCGCGCCATCCAGATCGAGCGGCGGTTGTCCAAGCGCGAAATCCTCGAACGCTACCTGACGCTGGCGCCCTATGGCGGCAATCTGGAAGGCGTGCGCGCCGCCTCGCTCGCCTATTTCGGCAAGGAGCCGAAGCGGCTGACCGTGTCGGAGGCGGCCCTGCTGGTCGCACTGCCGCAATTGCCCGAGAAACGCCGGCCCGACCGCAACGTCGACATCGCGCATGCCGCGCGCGACCGCGTGCTCAACCGCATGGTCTCCGCCGGCTTGCTCGGCGAAAAAGAGGCCACGCGCGCCGCCCTCGACGACGTCTCCGGCCTGCGCCGCAAGCTGCCGGCGCTGGCGGCGCATGCGTCCTACGCCATGCTGCCCAAGGCCGAGCCTGGCAAGCCGCTGCAGCTGACCATCCGCAAAAGCGTCCAGCAGGGGCTGGAGCAGGTGGCAAGGGAGGCCGCCAGGAAGCTCGGCCCGAAACTCTCCATTGCCATGGTGATGGCCGATGCCCGCACCGGCGACATTTTTGGCGAGGTCGGATCGGCTGATTTCTTCGACGCCAGCCGCTCGGGCTGGATCGACATGACCAAGGTCGTGCGCTCGCCCGGTTCGACGCTGAAGCCGTTCATCTATGGGCTGGCCTTCGAGCAAGGCCTGATCGCGCAGGAGACGATCATCGAGGCCCGCCCCGCCGATTTCGGCGGCTACCGGCCGAAGAATTTCGACATGGGCTACCAGGGCGACGTCAGCATCAGGCAGGCGCTGCAGCTGTCGCTCAACGTGCCGGCGATCCGGGTGCTGGACGCCGTCGGACCGGCGCGGCTCACGGCGCGCTTCCGCCAGGCAGGCGTCAACCTGGTCCTGCCGCTCAACGAGGCGCCCGGCCTGGCGATCGGCCTCGGCGGCGCCGGCGTGACGCTGCGCGATCTCGTGCAGCTCTATACGGGCCTCGCCAATGGCGGCAAGATGCACACGCTGCATGACGGCACCGAGCCGGCCAATGCCGAGCGCACCACCGCCACCATCCTCGACGACCAGGCCGCCTGGCAGATCGACGACATCCTGTCCGGCGTGAAGCCGCCGGAAGGCGCTGCCCAGCGCGGCATCGCTTATAAAACCGGCACCTCCTACGGCTATCGCGATGCCTGGTCGGTCGGTTTCGACGGCCGCTACGTGCTTGGCGTCTGGGTCGGCCGTGCCGACGCCAGCCCCATCCCCGGCCTCTCCGGCTACGTCTCGGCCGCACCGATCCTGTTCGAAGGCTTCGTCCGCTCGGGCCTGGCCAGCGTGCCGCTGTCCGGCCGGCCGCCGGGCGTCTTCAACCCCAAACGCGAGGAATTGCCGGTGACGCTCGCCCGCTTCGGCGCCGGTTCGGACGGGCTGGTGCAGGCAAGG
>NZ_JHQR01000062.1 GCF_014843825.1 Mesorhizobium silamurunense | reverse complement strand
CACGACGCGGTCGCCTGGGGCTATGCGCGCGGCGCATCGGCGCGCGGCGTCCACATCATCCAGAACTGCGAGGTCACCGGCGTCAAGCGCGCGGCCAACGGCGCCGTCACCGGCGTCGAGACGACGCGCGGCTTCATCGGCGCAAAAAAGGTCGGCGTGGTCGCGGCCGGTCATTCCTCGGTCATCATGAACATGGCCGGCGTGCGCATGCCGCTCGAAAGCTATCCGCTGCAGGCGCTGGTGTCGGAGCCGGTCAAGCCGGTGGTGCCCTGCGTGGTGATGTCGAACACCGTGCACGCCTATATCTCGCAATCCGACAAGGGCGAGCTGGTGATCGGCGCCGGCACCGACCAGTATGTGTCCTATTCGCAGACCGGCGGCCTACACATATTGCAGCACACGCTCGATGCAATCTGCGAGATGTTCCCGATCTTCACGCGCATGAAGATGCTGCGCTCCTGGGGCGGCATCGTCGACGTGACGCCGGACCGCTCGCCGATCCTGGCGAAGACGCCGGTCAAGGGGCTCTATGTCAACTGCGGCTGGGGCACCGGCGGCTTCAAGGCGACACCCGGCTCAGGCAACGTCTTTGCCCACACCATCGCCAGGGACGACCCGCACCCGATCAACGCGCCCTTCACCCTTGAGCGCTTCCGCACCGGCCGCCTCATCGACGAGGCCGCGGCGGCGGCGGTGGCGCACTGATGATGGCCGAGATGGCTGTCGCGATGCCGCTGGTGCTCGCCGGCGAGCAGGGGCCTTTCCACGTGGCCTCGGCGCGCGAAGTGCGGGTCCAGGCGATCAGCCGGGCGGACCACGAGACGGATTGGCCGTTCTCGGTCGGTGAAGGCATGCTTGCCTGCGTCTGGAGCGGCGGCCGCAAGGTAGTGATGTTCTTCGAGAACAGGCCGAAGGATCTGGGCGAAGGCGAGCCCTTCCATCCGCGCGGCGTCATCGTCACCACAGACCCGATGCAGCTCACGCTCGGCAACATGGCGAACCGGGCGCTGTTGAAACCCTCGGCCAGCGTCGAGGAACGCATGCGGCTCGTCGCGCCCTTCGCGGCGCTCGGCCAGAGGCTTTGCGATCAACCGGCCGGCGCCCGCGTCGGCCATGGCGAATTGTAGGATCAACCTAGATGCTTCTCATCCGCTGTCCCTATTGCGAGGAAGAGCGCCCGGAACTCGAGTTCCGCAATGCCGGCGAGGCGCATATCGTGCGCCCGACCAACATTGCCGGCGAGAGTGACGACGACTTCGAGAAATTCTTCTTCATCCGCGCGAACCCGAAGGGCGTCATCTATGAGCGCTGGCGGCATATCCATGGCTGCGCGCGCTTCTTCAACGCCGTGCGCGACACCGTCACCGACAAGTTCGTCATGACCTACAAGGCCGGCGAGCCGAAGCCCGCTAAGCTGCCTGGAGCCTCGAAATGAACCCCGCGTTCCGCATTCCCGGCGCCGGGCGCCTCAGCCAGGCGAAGACGGCTTCCTTCAGTTTCGACGATAAGTCCTATGCCGGCATCGAAGGCGATACGCTCGCGTCGGCGCTGCTCGCCAACGGCGTCCACCTCGTCGGCCGTTCCTTCAAGTACCACCGGCCGCGCGGTTTCCTGTCGGCCGGCGCGGAGGAGCCCAACGCGCTGGTGCAGATCGTGCGCGACGATGCGCGCAAGACGCCGAATGTGCGGGCGACCGTGCAGGAGCTCTATGACGGGCTGACGGCCCATTCACAGAACCGCTGGCCCTCGCTTGCCTTCGACGTCGGCGCGGTCAACGATCTTGCCTCGCCGATGTTCTCGGCCGGCTTCTACTACAAGACCTTCATGTGGCCGAAGTCGGCCTGGAAGAATCTCTACGAGCCGAAGATCCGCGCGGCGGCCGGCCTCGGCGTTTCTCCCGACCGGCCGGACCCCGACCATTATGCCGCGCGCTATGCGCATTGCGAGGTGCTGGTGCTGGGCGGCGGTGCCGCCGGCATTGCCGCAGCACTTGCCGCCGCCGAAACGGGTGTGCGGGTGATCCTCGCCGACGAGCAGGCCGAATTCGGCGGCAGCCTGCGCTTCGAGAGCGGCGCCAAAATCGACGGCGAGAACGGCTTTGCCTGGGCTCAAGGTGCGATCGCGAAGCTCAAGGCCATGGACAATGTCCGCTTGCTGCCGCGCACGACTGCTTTTGGCTATTACGCGCAGAATTTCGTCAGTCTTGTCGAGCGGGTCAGCGACCATCTCAAGAGCCCTGGCCGGGAACTGGCGCGCGAGCGCCTGTGGCAGGTCCGCGCCAGGCGAGTCGTGCTGGCGACCGGCGCCATCGAGCGGCACATGGTGTTCGCCGACAACGACCGGCCGGGCATCATGCTGGCGTCGGCCGCGCGCACCTATCTCAACCACTATGGCGTCGCGGTCGGCAGGAATGTCGGCGTCTATACAGCGAACGACTCGGCTTACGCGGCGGCGATCGACCTGAAGAAGGCGGGCGTCAATGTCGCAGCAATCGTCGACCTGCGCGACAACCCGACCGGACCGGCGATCGACGAGGCGAGAGGCCTCGGCATCGAGATCAATTTCGGCCGCGCGGTGATCCGCGCCGGCGGCAAGCTGCGCGTGTCGTCTATGACCGTGCAGCCGAAGAATGGCGGCGGCGAGCGCACCATCCCGGTCGACGCCATCCTGATGTCGGCCGGCTGGACGCCGTCGGTGCATCTGTTCTCGCAGTCGCGCGGCAAGGTCGCCTTCAACGAGGAGACGCGGCGCTTCGTGCCGGGAACCTACGCGCAGGACTGTGTCTCGATCGGCGCCTGCAACGGCACCGACGGGCTGGACGCGACGATCGATGAGGCCTACGCGGCCGGCGCCAAGGCGGCAAAGGAAGCCGGCGGCAAGGCAGGCAAGAGCGCCAAGCCGAAGGTCGATGCCAGCGAGAGCTGGTCGCGCGGCATGCTTGGCGCCGCTCCCGGTGCCGGTCCGGACACCACGGTCAAGGCCTTCGTCGATTTCCAGAACGACGTCACCGCCAAGGACATCCGCCAGGCGGTGCACGAGGGCATGCATTCGATCGAGCACGTCAAGCGCTTCACCACCAACGGCATGGCGACCGACCAGGGCAAGACGTCGAACATGCACGGCCTGGCGATCGCGGCCGAGACGCTCGGCAAGCCGATCCCGCAGGTCGGCCTCACCACCTTCCGCGCGCCCTATACGCCGGTGACGTTCGGCTCGATCGTCGGCCATGCGCGCGGTGCCTTGTTCGACCCGACCCGCAGGACCGCGACCCATCCCTGGGCCGCCGCGCACGGAGCGGTCTTCGAGGATGTCGGCCAGTGGAAGCGCGCCTGGTACTTTCCCAGGGCCGGCGAGGACATGCACGCCGCCGTCAACCGCGAATGCGTGACGGTGCGAAAAGTGGCCGGGCTGTTCGACGCCTCGACGCTCGGCAAGATCGAGGTGGTCGGGCCGGACGCGGCGAAATTCATGGGACTGCTCTACACCAACCCGTGGGAGAAGCTGGAGCCCGGCCGCTGCCGCTACGGCATCATGCTGCGCGAGGACGGCTTCATCTATGACGACGGTGTTGTCGGCAGGCTGGCGCCGGACCGCTTCCATGTGACGACGACCACCGGCGGCGCGCCGCGCGTCATGCATCACATGGAGGATTACCTTCAGACCGAATTCCCGCATCTCAATGTCTGGCTGACTTCGATCACCGAGCAATGGGCGGTGATCGCGGTGCAGGGGCCCAAATCGCGCGAGATCATCGCCCCGCTGGTCGAAGGCATCGACATGTCGGACGAGGCGCTGCCGCATATGTCGGTGCGCGAGGGCAAGATCTGCGGCGTGCCGACGAGGCTGTTCCGGATGTCCTTCACCGGCGAGCGCGGCTTCGAGGTCAATGTGCCGGCCGATTATGGCGAAGCGGTCTGGGAAGCGCTGTGGGCCGAAGGCCAGAAGCATGGCGCCACTGCTTACGGCACCGAGTCCATGCACGTGTTGCGCGCCGAGAAGGGCTACATCATCGTCGGCCAGGACACCGACGGCACGGTCACGCCGAACGATGCCGGGCTCGACTGGGCGGGGGGCAAGAAGAAGACCGACTTCGTCGGCATACGCGGCATGGCCCGGTCTGACCTGGTCGCCAAGGGCCGCAAGCAGCTCGTCGGTCTGAAGACCAAGGACCCGAAGGTGGTGCTGGAAGAGGGCGCGCAGATCGTCGAGGATCCGAAGCAGGCGATCCCGATGAAGATGATCGGCCACGTCACATCCAGCTATTGGTCGGAGAATTGCGGGCGCTCGATCGCGCTGGCGATGGTCGCCGGCGGCCGCGACCGCATGGGCCAGACGCTCTACGTGCCGATGCCCAGCGGCACGATCGAGGTGGAGGTCACCGGCATGGTGTTCGTCGACGAGAAGGGAGAACGCCTCAATGGCTAAGGCTGCCGTCAAGACAAAAGCCGCTGAAGCCTCGGTCGAGCGGCGTCCCGCGCTTGGCGGCCGCGCGGTATCGGCGCCGGGCGTCAAGGTCGAGATCCTGCCGCCGGCCGAGCGCATTTCGCTGCGCGCGCCGGAGGCTTCGGTCGCCGCGTTGTCGAAGGCGCTCGGCGTGACGCTGCCGGCAAAGCCGAAGACCTCGGAGGCGAAGGGCGGGCGCACGGCGCTGTGGCTCGGGCCGGACGAGTGGCTGGTCATCGACGAGGCCAGCAACGATCCGCTGGCCGATTGCGCCAAGGTCTCGGCGCTGCATTCGGCGGTTGGCATCTCGCATCGCAACGTCGCGATCTCGGTCGCCGGCCTTGCGGCTGAGGTGACGGTCAATTCCGGTTGCCCGCAGGACCTGTCGCTCGAAGCATTCCCGGTCGGGGCGGCGTCGCGCACCATCCTGGGCAAGGCCGAGATCGTGCTGCTGCGTACCGCGAAAGACACGTTCCGGGTGGAGTGCTGGCGTTCCTTCTCGGACTATGTCTTTACTTTGCTGTCGGAAGCAGCGAGCGACGCGGCGAACTGATGCTTGCGGCCGATTGCCCTAAGGGTCGCTGCGGGAACCATCGCCAATCCGGCCCGTTGTTTGCGACCAGCGAGGGAGAAGCCGATGCCGTCCAGATCCGCGCCGAAGTCGCCCAAGAAGACCGCGGCTGTCCGTTCGCTGGAGCGGGAACGGCATCACGAGGTCGAGGATGAGGAACTCGAGGAAGGCCTCGAGGACACGTTTCCGGCCAGCGATCCGGTGTCGATCACCGGAACCTCAATTTCTGGCGCTCCCGCAAAGTCTGGGAGGGCGAAGAACGTGACTGGAAAGAAGCCGCGTAAGAAATAGGCGGCTTGCGACATTGCTTCAGACGTTTCGAATACAGCTGAAACGAAAAAGGGCGGCCAAGTGCCGCCCGTTTTCGTTTAGTTTTTGTGCGAAGCTGCCTGCGCTTAAAGACCGGGCACGAACCACGGGTTGACGTCCATGCCGAGGCGCGGGCCCTTGGTGGTCTGGGTCTTGACGGCGTCGGCCTTTTCGACCGAACCGGTCGCAGTGCAGTCAAGCGTCATATTGGTGTTGGTCTGAGCGCAGGCCGCGGGGGCGTGCTTGGCCGGCTGGCTCGCGCCAGCGAAAGCGGCGCCCGAGAAAGCCAGCACGGCAGCGAGTGCGAGGATTGTCTTTTTCATCTTCCGTCTCCAGTCGATTTTCGTACATGTACGATATGCTGTACATATACGGTTAACGGAAGGTGAATGCAAGGGCGAATTTGTACGCGTACGACAAATTTTCTTGAACGTAGGAATTCACCGCCGCGGATCAAGCGATCGGATGGGCAAAACGGTCAAAGATGGCCGATCAGCAGTTGACGGGTGTTTCGGTGAGAGGGGGTATGTCCTGTGCCGACAAGGAGACCAGCATGAAGTCGCACATCCGCTTCACATAAGCCTGGGGATCGCCGAAGGGATAGAAGGGGAAGGTGATCAGCAACGAGATCGTGCCATGGCCGACGGTCCACAGCATGGTGGCGATGGCGCGCGGGTCGCCCTTGAGCTTGCCGGCGGCCACGCAGGCCTCGACCCTTTTGATCAGCACCTTCATCGCCGGGTTGCCCTCTTCCATGTCCTCGTAGCTGCGGCCCTCCGGCAGCCGCGTCTTCTCGGTCATAAACACGGTGCGATATTCATTGGGGTTGCCGAGCCCGAAGGCGGCATATTCGGTCATCACCGCCCGCAGCGCTTCGATCGGGTCATCGGCGGGATGCTCCTCGATGCGCCGGGCAAGCGTCTCGAAGGCGTCTTCAGCCAGCGCGAACAGGATGTCCTGCTTGTCGGCGAAATAGGAATAGACCGACATCGGCGCGTAGCCGACCCGCTTGGCCAGCTTGCGGATGGTAAGCCCTTCGTAGCCCTCTTCTTGGACGAGCTTGTGGGCCGCATCGACCAGTTCGGAACGAAGCTCGGCTTTCTGTTTCTCGCGGCGTTTCTGAACGCTCAGCGCCAATGTCCGCCTGCCTTTTGATTGGTTGCCTGACGAAATTATATACAGTGTACGGCAACGGGCAAGGGAGCGGCCTGGTTCGGCAAGGTACGCTCTAGCGCTTTGTTCCAACGCAATTCCAGACCGCCTTTCCCGAAATCAGGTGGCGCCGATGCCGCCATCGAGCGCGAGCGCATGGCCGGTCATGAAGGAGTTGGCGGGATCGGCGAGATAAAGGACGCCGGTCACGATCTCGTCGACCTCTCCGACCCGTTTCATCGGCACGCCGCGGGTGAGCTCGGCAAGCGCTTCGGCTTCCGGCGCGCCGGTGGAACGCACGAAGCCGTCGACCATCGCCGTCCTCGTATGAGCCGGGCAGACCGCGTTGATGCGTATCCCCTTGCTTGCATATTCGACCGCCGCCGAGCGCGTCAGCCCGACGACGCCATGCTTGGCGGCGGCGTAGACCGACAGCTTGGGCGCGCCGGAGAGACCCGCGACCGAGGCGATGTTGACGATGGCGCCGCCCCTGCCCGTTTCCCTGAACTGGCGCTCCATCTGCGGGATCTGGTGCTTCATGGCGTAGAAGACGCCGAGCAGGTCGACCTCAAGCACCCGGCGCGCTTCCTCCGACGTCACTTGCGGCAGGCGCACGAAGGCGTGCACGATCCCGGCATTGTTGATGGCGATGTCCAGCCGTCCGAACTTCTCGACGGCAAGCTTCACCAGATCCTCGGATAGCTTCTCGTCGGCAATGTTGCCGGCAAGGAGCCCGGTCTCGGCGTCGAGTGTCGCCGCGAAGTCGCCGAGCGCTGCTTCGTCGAGATCGGAAAGAACCAGCCGCGCCCCCTCGGCGGCGAAGGCTTTGGCCGTGCCGCTGCCGAGGCCGCCGGTCGCCCCCGTGATCAGCACCGCCGCTCCATCGAAACGGCCCATCGCTCAACGCTCCGTTGTCAAATCTTCTTGTCGATCAGGTCGACCGCCAGCGCGGCAAGCAGCTTCACCGCCTCGCCATAGGTCTTGGCCTTTTCCGGATTGGAGGCGTTGCCGTCCAGCGCGCGGCGGTAGACACCCTGGCAGATCGCCGCCAGCCGGAAGAAGGAGAAGGCGAGGAAGAAGGTCCAGTCGCCGATGCCGTCGATGCCGCGCCGGCGGCAATAGGCGGCGACATAGGCCTCCTCGGAAGGCAGGCCGAGCGTGGCGCGGTCGACGCCGCCGAGGCCGCGAAAGCCGGAAGCATGCGGCAGCCGCCACTGCATGCATTGATAGGCGAGGTCCGCAAAGGGATGGCCGAGCGTCGACAGCTCCCAGTCGAGCACGGCGATGACCTTCGGCTCGTCCTTGGCGAAGATCATGTTGTCCAGCCGGTAATCGCCATGCACCAGCGAGACGCGGCCGTCAGCGGCCGGCATATGGGTCTCGAGCCAGGCAATCAGCCGGTCCATGTCGGCGATGTTTTCGGTTTCGGAGGCGCGATACTGGCTGGTCCAGCGGGCGAACTGGCGCTCGAAATAGCTGCCCGGCTTGCCGAAATCGCTTAAGCCCACGGCCTCGATATCGACGTCGTGCAGGGCGGCGAGCGTCGCGTTCATGGCGTCGTAGATCGCGGCCCGCTCGTCATTGCCGGATGCATCCGGCAATGAGGGGTCCCAAAAGATGCGGCCGTCGAGGAACTCCATGACATAGAACATGCGGCCGATCGGCGTTACTTCGCCCGAGAGATGCAGCATGCGCGGCACCGGCACGGCGGTGCCGGCAAGCGCCTGCATGACCCGGAATTCACGGTCGACCTGGTGCGCCGATTTCAGCAGCTGTCCAGGCGGCTTGGCGCGCAGCACGTAGCGGCCGCTGGCGGCGGTGAGCAGATAGGTCGGATTCGACTGTCCGGATTTGAATTTTTCGATCGCGGAAAGCCCGGCAAAGCCCGGGATATGCGCTTCGAGGTACGGCGCAAGCGCCGCTTGATTGAGAGCGTTGGCGTCGCCGCTCATGCGGTCTCTGGCTGGCGCTCGATCAGCGTCAGCGTCAGCCAGCGCGCGGTGAGCGCGGGCTTCTTCGATCCTTCGATCTCGATGGTGACGTCATGCGCCGTCTGCACCCATCCTGAGGGCCGCACCTTGACGTCGGCCAGCACGAAGTGCGTGCGGATGCGCGAGCCCGTCTTCACCGGCGCCAGGAAGCGCAGCGTGTCGAAGCCATGGTTGACGCCCATCTTGGTGTTCTCGATCGGCGGCATGGTCTCGAAGGTCATGGCCGACAGCAGCGACAGCGACAGGAAGCCATGCGCGATGGTGCCGCCAAACGGCGTCTCACGCGCGGCGCGCTCCGGATCGCAATGGATGAACTGATGATCGTCGGTGGCGTCGGCGAACTGGTCGATCATGCGCTGCGTCACCGTGCGCCAGGGCGACACGCCGACTTCCTTGCCGACGCTGGCCAGAAGCGTATCGAGTCTGATCGGTTCCACGCTGATGTCCTCCGCACCCCCGCCCGGATAACGAGCGCTTTTATTCCTTGAACAATGTCATCCCGTGCTGCACCGACTGGCCGCCGTCGATCGGCAGGATGGCGCCGGTGACATAGCTTCCGGCACGGCTGCACAAATAGAGCGTTGCGCCGGCAATGTCATCCGCCACACCGATGCGGCCGAGCGGAACATGGTTACCGACATGTTTCGCCTGCTCCTCCGTGGCGGTGGCAAAGGCCGTCATCCGGCTCTGGAAGGGGCCGGGGGCAAAGGCATTGACGGTAATGCGGCGGGCGGCGAACTCGATCGCCAGTGTGCGCGTCAGGTGATGCACCGCGGCTTTGGAGGCGGTGTAGGAATAGGCATCGTCGGCCAGCGGCTGGGTGCCCATCACGGAGCCCAGATTGATCACGCGGGCCGGGTCCTCGTCGCTTGCGGCGGCGTCGAGCAGCGGCAGCAACTCGCGCGTCAGGTGGAAGACGGCGGTGACGTTGACGCCGAACACCTTGCCCCAGGCGTGATAGGGAAACTCCTCCAGCGGCGCGCCCCAGGAAATGCCGGCATTGTTGACCAGGATGTGCAGCCGATCCGTGCGCACCTTCACCTCGGCGACCAAACCAGCGATGCCCGCTTCGCTGGACACGTCGCCGTCAAAACCCTCGGCGCGGCCTGAGCCGCCAAGCGCGTTGAGCTCGCTGGCGACGCGCACGCAGTCCTCGCCCTTGCGCGAGGCGATCATCACGGTGGCACCGGCCCGTACCAGCCCGGTCGCGACCATGCGGCCGATGCCGGTCGCGGCACCGGTCACCAGTGCGGTCTTGCCGGCGACCGAGAACAGCCTGTCCAAATAGCTCATCCCAATTCCTCCCACGTGCCTCGTCCCGGCCGGAACCGAAGGACTCGCGTTGACAAGGCTAGCCGAAGTACGGTCATCCTTGCCACGGGTAAAGATGCATCTGTGAAAGGGCCAGAACCGATGGCGGACATGAATCTCGGCATGACCGAGCGGCTGAAGCCGATCCATCAGCGCGTGGCCGCGATGGTGCGCGACGAGATCGCGCCGCTCGGCGAGGAGTTTCTGGCCGAGGTTGGCCGGAACGGTGACCGCTGGGCCTATACGGCCAGGCAGACCGAGATCCTCGAAGGGTTGAAGAAGACGGCGCGGGCACGCGGGTTGTGGAATTTCTGGCTCACCGATTCCAAGCGCGGCTATGGCTTGTCGACCGTCGAATACGCCTATCTGGCGGAGGAGATGGGCAAGGCGCATCTCGGCGCCGAGACCTTCAACTGCTCGGCGCCCGACACCGGCAACATGGAAGTGCTGGAGCGCTACGGCTCGGAAGACCATAAGCAAGAATGGCTGGAGCCGTTGCTCGACGGCAGGATTCGCTCGGCTTATCTGATGACCGAGCCGGACGTCGCATCGTCCGACGCCACCAATATTTCGATGCGCTGCGAGCGGCGCGGCGGCTACTATGTGCTCAACGGCGAGAAATGGTGGGCGTCGGGCGCCGGCGATCCGCGCTGCGCGATCTACATCGTCATGGTGAGGACCGGCTCCGACGACGAGCCGCAGCATCGCCGGCATTCGATGATCCTGGTGCCCTCCGACAGCAAGGGCATCACTAAGTTGCGCCCAATGCAGGTCTATGGCGACGACGACGCGCCGCACGGCCATATGCATCTGAGGTTCGAGGATGTGCGGGTGCCGGCGGCGAACCTGATCCTCGGCGAGGGCAGGGGGTTCGAGATCGCGCAAGGGCGGCTGGGGCCGGGTCGCATCCATCACTGCATGCGCGCGATCGGCCAGGCCGAGATGGCGCTGGAGATGCTGTGCCAGCGTTCCGTGCGGCGCGAGGCCTTCGGCCAGTCGCTGGCCAAGCTCGGCGCCAATTTCGATATCATCGCCGAGTGCCGGATGGAGATCGAGATGGCGAGGCTCTTGTGCCTCAAGGCGGCATGGATGATCGACCAGGGCGATGCGCGCGCCGCCGCGCCCTGGATCAGCCAGATCAAGGTGGTGGCACCCCGCGTCGCGCTCAAGGTCACCGATGAGGCGGTGCAGATGTTCGGCGCGCAGGGCATCAGCCAGGACACGCCGCTTGCCCGCTCTTGGACGCATCTGAGAACCCTGCGGCTGGCCGACGGGCCGGACGCCGTGCATCGGCGGCAGGTGGCCCGCACCGAGCTCAGGAAATACACGCAGGAAAAGGTCTGATCGCCATGGCGCTTCCATCGGAAATGAAGGCCTTGCTGCTTGTCGGCGACGGCTACACCAGAACACCTTCGGCCGGCGCGCTGGAGGCGACGGAGCCTTATCTGCGGCCCGGCAATATCGCCGTGCCCGCGCCCGGCCCGACGCAGGCGCTGATTAAGGTCAGCCTTGCCTCGATAAACCCCTCCGATATCGCCTTCATCAAGGGCCAATACGGCCAGCCGCGGGTAAAGGGGCAGCCGGCAGGTTTCGAAGGCGTCGGCATCGTCGTCGCGACGGGCAACGATCCCTATGCAAGGAGCCTGGAGGGAAAGCGCGTCGCTTTCGCCACCGGGGTGTCGAACTGGGGCTCGTGGGCCGACTATGCGGTGGCGGAGGCGGCGTCCTGCATCCCACTGCTCGACACGGTGCGCGACGAGGACGGCGCCGCGATGATCGTCAATCCGCTGACCGCTTTAGCCATGTTCGACATCGTCAGCCGAGAAGGGGAGAAGGCGTTCATCATGACCGCCGGCGCCAGCCAGCTCTGCAAGCTGATCATCGGGCTCGCGAAGGAGGAAGGTTTTCGGCCGATCGTCACCGTGCGCCGCGAGGAGCAGATCCCGTTGCTGAAAGGCATCGGCGCCGCTCATGTGCTCAACGAGAAGGCGGCGGATTTCGAGGCTGCGCTGCGCGAGGTGATGAAAGCCGAGCAGCCGCGCATCTTCCTGGACGCGGTGACCGGCCCGCTGGCCTCGGCTATCTTCAATGCCATGCCGAAGCGTTCGCGCTGGATCGTCTATGGCCGGCTCGATGCCGAGCCGACGGTGATACGCGAGCCAGGCCAGTTGATCTTCCAGCACAAGCGCATCGAAGGCTTCTGGCTCGCCGAATGGATGCGGCGGTTCCGCGACCGGCTCGGCCCGGCGGTGCTGGAAGCGCAAAAACGCTTTTCCGACGGGCGGTGGTCGACCGATGTGACGGCGGTGGTGCCACTGGACGAGGCGATGGCGCGGCTGCCGGCCGAGTTGGCCAAGCCGAATGGCAAGGTGTTCATCAAGCCGTAGCGGCTACTCAGATTGGTGACCACTCAGCGCAGGCTCTCCAGGTCGCGGATGCGCTTGGCGCCGGCAGCTTCGAGTTGCCTGGTGACAGCGCCGATCAGCGTTTCGGCAACGACGAAGAGGGCGGCGGATGAGTCCCAGGCCGAAGGCACTGCGGTGCGGCCGGCGATCACGTGGCGGGCGAAGCGGGCGATGGGTGACAGCCACTGGTCGGTGAAGAGCACGATCTGCACGCCGCGCTCGTGCGCCTTCTCGGCGAAGCGGATCAGACTTTCCTGGTAGCGCCTGATGTCGAAGATCACCAGCACGTCGCGCTTGCCCATATCGATCAGCCGGTCGCGCCAGATGCTCTCCTGGCCGGCGAGGTGGTAGACATCCGGCTGGATGATGGCGAGATGGGCGGCCATGTAGCGCGCCAGCGGGTCGGTGAAGCGGCCGCCGATCAGGAAGGTCTTGCCGCGCCGCTCGGCAAGTCTTGCGGCGATGTCGGCCAGCTGCTTGTCGGAGAGGTGCCGGAACGTCTCGCGCATGTTGTCGAGCGTCGCCTCCAGCATCGGCGAAACCGCGCCGCCACCGGCGGGCGATGCCGGGTTGAGCGTGCGCGACGCCGGCGACTGTAACTGCGCCGCCAGTTCATCCTGCAACGCCGACTGGAATTCGGGATAGTTCTGGAAACCCAGCCTGGCGACGAAACGCAGGATCGTCGGCGATGAAACTCCCGCCGCGATCGAGAATTCGGCCACCGTCTTCAGCCCGGTCAGCGGATAGTTGGCAATCAGCGTCTGTGCGGCGCGGCGCTCGCCCGCCGGCATGGTGCCGATGCGGTCCGAGATCAGTTCGGCGATGCTGGAGATCATGGTTTTCCCCACCCTTTGACCCGGTCGCCGCCGTTTTCGGAATTCGGCGTTTGACAAAGCCGGGTAAAGTGTATGAAATCATTCACAGGGACGCAATGAGGCAAAATACGTAACATACGATACAGCGCTCCCCAGGGGACGGCAGTATGGAGAAAGCACGGCCGGCCAGCCTTGCACCGTCGGAGACCGTAAGGGTGACCAACCCCGGCGGCTCGAGCCCCTTCGTCCTCACCTGCGACCACGCCTCGAACTTCCTGCCAGCCGAATTCGGCACGCTGGGCCTGCCCATCGAGGATCTGTCCCGCCACATCGCCTGGGATCCGGGCGCGTTGCCCGTCGCCAGCCGCATGGCCGATGCGCTCGATGCCACGCTGGTCGAGACCCGGGTCTCGCGCCTGGTGATCGACTGCAACCGGCCGCTCGACGCGCCGGACCTCGTGCCGCCGGTCAGCGAGACGACGGCCATCCCGGGCAATACGGGTCTTTCCGACAAACAGCGCGCGGCGCGCGTCGACCTGGCCTGGCGTCCATTCCATGACACCATCGCCGAGATCATCGAACAGCGGCTGGCGCGTGGCCAGGAGACGCGGCTGGTGTCGGTGCACTCCTTTACGCCGGTCTACAGGGGCAGGAGCCGACCCTGGCATATCGGCATCATCCATGACGACGACCGCAGGCTGGCGGCGCCGCTGATATCGGCATTGCAGCGGCTTGCCGGCGTCACCGTCGGCGTCAACGAGCCTTATTCGCCGGCCGACCGCGTCTACTTCACGCTGGAACGGCATGCGCGCTCGCGCGGCCTTGCCTGCGCGATGATCGAAATCCGCAACGACGAAATCTCCGGCGAGACCGGGCAGCGGAAATGGGCGGATCTGCTCACAGGCATATTTTCGAATCTGGAGCCCGAGGAGGCCAGGGGTTCCCGACAACGCGCAATGGGAAAGTCAATTCAATCGGCCAGCTAAGAATCAACAGGGGACTAACATGTCAGCGCAAGACTACACAGAAGTCGACAAGCACGAGGACCTAAAGGTTCTCCACGGAATGGGCTATGCCCAGGAATTGTCGCGAAGCATGAGCCGCTTCTCGAACTTCGCGATCTCCTTCTCGATCATCTGCATCCTTTCGGGCGGCATCAACTCTTTCGCCCAGGCGATATCTTCGATCGGCGGCGCCGGCGCCGGCATCGGCTGGATCGTCGGTTGCGCCGTATCCGGATTCTTCGCCCTCGCCATGGCGCAGATCGCCTCGGCATTCCCGACAGCGGGCGGCCTTTATCATTGGGCGTCGATCCTCGGCAACCGATTCACCGGCTGGCTGACTGCATGGCTCAACCTGCTTGGCCTGATCACCGTGCTGGGCGCCATCAACATCGGCACCGCATTCTTCTTCGTCGGAACGTTCGGCAGTTGGTTCGGCATCACCGGCACACCGGGAGAGATCGTCGGATTTGTCGCCGTCATCACGGTGATCCAGGCGCTCTGCAATCATTTCGGCATCAAGCTCACCGCCATGCTGACCGACGCTTCCGGCTTCCTGATCCTTGGCGCGACGGCGGTGTTGATCGTGGCTTGCCTGGTTTTCGCTCCGGCAATCGACATCACCAGGCTGTGGACGTTCACCAATTATTCGGGCGACGCAGGCGGCGGGGTTTTCCCGCAGTCGGATTCCATGACCTACCTGTTCCTGCTCTGCCTGCTGCTGCCGGTCTACACCATTACCGGCTATGACGCGTCGGCGCATACATCGGAAGAAACGCTGAAGGCCGCGCATTCCGTTCCGCGGGCGATCATTTCGTCGGTGCTCTGGTCGTCGCTTATCGGCTGGGCTATGGTCTGCGCGATCGTGCTGGCCATTCCGGACCTCGCGGCAGGTGCCAAGCAGGGTTGGAGCGTCTTCTTCTCGACCATGGACGCGATCCTGCCGGTCTGGCTCAAGGAACTGCTCTACCTTGCCATCCTGATTTCGCAGTTCCTCTGCGGCCTCGCCACCGTGACCTCGGCGTCGCGCATGCTTTTCGCCTTCTCGCGCGACGGCGGCATGCCGGTTGGCTCGGCCTCGCTTGCCAAGGTCAGCCCGACCTGGCGCACGCCCGTCCACGCGATCTGGACGGCTGCTGTCCTCGAGATCATCTATGTCTTTCTTGCCCAGTTCATCTCGATTGGTGGCACGAACATCTACACCATCGTCGTCAACTCGACGCTGGTCTTCCTGTTCCTCTCCTTCATCATCCCGATCGTGCTCGGCATGATGGCTTTCGGAACGGCAAAATGGCCGAGCCCGGGCCCATGGAATCTCGGTGCCGGGCTGTTCAAGCTGGTTTGCATCCTGTCAGTCATAGGCATGGCGATCATCTTCTACATCGCCATCCAGCCGCCGAACGATAAGGTGCTCTATATCACCATCGGCTTCATCCTGCTGACCGCGGTGCTTTGGTACGGCTTCGAGAACCGCCGCTTCCAGGGTCCGCCGATCGGCGATGAGATCGCCAAGCGCCAGGCGGCGATCAAGGCGGCCGAACAGGCGGTGGGCGAAACCGGCAACTGAGACCTCCCTTCAATGCCATGGCCGGCGCCGCGCCGGCCATGGTTTCGTTTCCACCCTTCAATCGACCAGCACTGGAGTGCCAAAGGAATGGCCGGGAATTTCTCTTTCGAACAGTTGAAGCAAGCGGTCTCGAACGGTGAGATCGACACGGTGCTGGCCTGCATCGTCGACATGCAGGGCCGGCTCGCGGGAAAGCGCTTCCTGGCCCAGTATTTCGTCGATTCGGCGCATGACGAGACGCATGGCTGCAACTATCTGCTGGCGGCCGACATCGATATGGAGCCGGTCCCCGGCTACAAGGCTGCGAGCTGGTCGAAGGGCTATGGCGACTTCGTCATGAAGCCCGACCTATCGACGCTGCGGCGCATCCCCTGGCTCGAAAAGACGGCGCTGGTCATCTGCGACGTGCTCGACCACCACGACCATGAGGACCTGGCGCATTCTCCGCGCGCGATCCTGAAGAGGCAGGTCAAGCGGCTGAGCGAGCGCGGCTATATCGGCTATTTCGCTTCCGAACTCGAATTCTACCTGTTCAGCGAAACCTACGATTCCGCCCGCAAGAAGCACTGGCAGGGCCTCGACTCGGCCTCGCCCTATATCGGCGACTACCAGATCGGCATCACCACCAAGGAAGAAGGCGTCATGCGCCGGCTTCGCAACGAGATGGAGGCCGCCGGCATTCCGATCGAGAATTCCAAGGGCGAGTGGGGGCCCGGCCAGGAAGAGATCAACGTGCGCTATGCCGAAGCGCTCGAGATGGCCGACCGCCACGTCATCCTGAAGAACGGCGCCAAGGAGATCGCCGATTCCGAAGGCAAGGCGATCTCCTTCATGGCCAAGTACAATTACGGGCTCGCCGGCAAGGCCAAGTACAATTACGGGCTCGCCGGCAACCCCAGCCACATCCACAATTCGCTGTGGAGCGCCGACGGCAAGACGCCGCTTTTCTTCGACAAAAACGCCGAATGGACGCTGTCGACCCTCGGCCAGCAATGGGCGGCCGGCCAGCTCAAATACGCCAAGGAGTTCACCTGGTTCCTGGCGCCCTACATCAACTCCTACAAGCGCTTCCAGGCCGGCACCTTCGCACCGACCAAGATCATGTGGAGCGAGGACAACCGCACCGCCGGCTTCCGGCTCTGCGGCGAAGGCACCAAGGGCATCCGCATGGAGTGCCGCATCGGCGGCGCCGACTTGAACCCGTATCTCGCCTTCGCCGCGCTCATCGCCGCCGGCCTTGCCGGCATCGACGAGAAGTTGGAACTGCAAAAGCCTTTCTTCGGTGATGCTTATCAAGCGTCGCAGCTGCCGGAGATCCCGAAGACGCTGCGCGACGCCACCGAGACGCTGTCGAAGTCGAAAATGCTGAAGCAGGCTTTCGGTGAGGACGTCATCGAGCACTATGTGCACACGGCTCACTGGGAGCAGTTCGAGTACGACCGCCGCATCACGGATTGGGAACTGCACCGGGGGTTTGAGCGGTACTAGGTACCAGCGCCAAGGCGCCGACGCTGCCCTTTACTCTCTCTGGGACTGGAGCGCCGGGGCCGGACTTTCTTTCTTCTCTGCGATGGGCGGAAGAAGGGGCGAAGCGTGAAGCCAAGGCCACATGATTTTCGATTGTTGTAAAACTGCGAGGAAGAAATGACCGAAACGGTCAAACTCAAATCACCCATCGACGGCTCGATCTATGCCGAGCGGCCGGTCGCGACGGACCAGGCGATCAACGCGGCGGTGGAGCGCGCCAAGGCGGCGCAGGAAAAATGGGCCGAAACGCCCATCGTCGAGCGCGGCAAATACATGCTGGCGATGCTGGAAGCACTGGTCGCCATGACCGATGAGATCGTGCCCGAGATCGCCTGGCAGATGGGTCGGCCGGTGCGCTATGGCGGCGAGTTCGGCGGCGTCAAGGAACGCACCAGCTACATGGTCGAGATCGCTGAAGCCGCGCTGAAGCCGGTCATGGCCTCCAATCCGAAGGAGGGCTTTCGCCGCTATGTGAAGAAGGTGCCGCTCGGCGTCGTCCTGGTGATCGCTCCCTGGAACTATCCCTATCTCACCGCGGTCAACACCATCGTGCCGGCGCTGATGGCCGGAAGCGCCGTCATCCTCAAGCACGCCGCGCAGACGCTGCTGGTCGGCGAGCGCTTCCAACAGGCTTTTGACAAGGCAGGTCTCCCCAAGGGCCTGTTCCAGAACCTGGTCATGAACCACACCCAGACCGAGAAGCTGCTTGGCTCGGGCAAGATCGACCATGTCAACTTCACCGGCTCGGTGGCTGGCGGCCGTGCCATCGAGAAGGCGGCGGCAGGCAGCTTCATGACGCTCGGCCTCGAGCTCGGCGGCAAGGACCCGGCCTATGTGCTGCCCGACGCCAAGATGGACCACGCGGTCGCCAATCTTGTCGACGGCGCCTTCTACAATTCCGGCCAGTGCTGCTGCGGCATCGAGCGCGTCTATGTGCACGAGAAGGTCTATGACGAGTTCGTCGAGGGTTTCGTCGCCGAGACCAAGAACTACGTCGTCGGCAACCCGCTGGAGCACGCGACCACCATGGGGCCGATGGCGCAGGCGCGCTTTGCCGACCTGATCCGCGAGCAGAAGGCCGAGGCGCTGCGCAAGGGCGCCAGGGCGCACATCGACATGAAGGTCGAGAACGATCGGCCCGGCTCGCCCTATCTGGCGCCCGAAGTGCTGACCGAGGTCGACCACCAGATGAGCGTCATGCGCGAGGAAAGTTTTGGACCGATCGTCGGCATCATGAAGGTGCGCAACGATGAAGAGGCGATCGCGCTGATGAACGACAGCCCCTATGGGCTGACGGCCTCGATCTGGACGCGCGACACCGAGCGCGCGGTGGCGATCGGCGACCGCGTCGAGACCGGCACCGTGTTCATGAACCGCTGCGACTACCTCGACCCGGCGCTGGTCTGGACCGGCGTCAAGGACACCGGCAAGGGCGCCGCGCTCTCGGCCATCGGCTACGACAATTTGACCCGGCCGAAATCATACCACCTGCGTGAAGCGATCTGATTTTTCGAAAGACAGAAAATGTCCAAGCTCATCTCCAAATGGAACTACCCCACCACCGTCCGTTTCGGCGCCGGCCGCATCAAGGAACTGCCGGACGCGCTGGCGGCCGCCGGCATCAAGCGCCCGCTGTTCGTCACTGATCCGGGCCTGGCAAAGCTTCCGGTCGTCGCATCGACGCTAAAAATCCTAGACGCGGCACAAGTGCCCTATGGCGTGTTTTCCGAGGTGAAGCCGAACCCGGTCGAGTCCAACCTCACCGCCGGCATCGCGGTGTTCAAGAAGGGCAAGCATGACGGCGTCATCGCCTTCGGCGGCGGCTCGGCGCTCGACCTCGGCAAGCTGATCGCCTTTCAGGCCGGGCAGACTCGGCCCGTATGGGATTTCGAGGACATCGGCGACTGGTGGACCAGAGCCAATTCGGACGCGATCGCGCCGATCATCGCGGTGCCGACCACGGCCGGCACCGGGTCCGAGGTCGGCCGCGCCGGCGTCATCACCAACGAGGCGACCCACACCAAGAAGGTCATCTTCCACCCGAAGCTTCTGCCGGCGATCGTCATTGCCGATCCGGAGCTGTCGGCCGGCATGCCGCCCTTCATCACTGCCGGCACCGGCATGGATGCGCTCGCCCACTGCCTCGAAGCCTATTGCGCGCCGGGCTATCACCCGATGGCCGACGGCATCGCGGTGGAAGGCATCAGGCTGGTGTTCGAGAACCTGCCCAAGGCCTTCGCCAACGGCAAGGATCTGGTTGCCCGCGCCCATATGATGAGCGCCGCCGCCATGGGTGCCGCCGCCTTCCAGAAGGGGCTGGGGGCCATCCACTCGCTGTCGCATCCGATCGGCGCGCTCTACGACACCCATCACGGCATGACCAATGCGGTATTCATGCCCTATGTGCTCGCCTTCAACCGCGAGGCGATCGAGGACCGCATCGCCCGGCTCGCCGCCTATTGCGGCATCAAGGGCGGCTTCGATGGTTTCGCCAAGGCAATCGTCAAGCTGCGCAAGGAACTCAAGGTGCCGCACGCGCTGCCCGGCCTGATCAAGGGCCTCGACATGGACAAGAAGCGCAAGGCGCTGATCGCCGATATGGCGGTGGTCGATCCGACCGCCGGCGGCAACCCGGTCAAGCTCACCAAGAAGGCGGCGCTGACGCTGCTGGAAGACGCCATCGCCGGCTCCGTATGAGAGCCGGCTTCGGATGCCGAAAAGTTGAAGAAGACGACACCCAATGAAAAGGAGAGGGGGCAAAAAGCAAGGCAACTAACCATTAGCCGGAAAATTAACTGCGGGCTAATTGCTACAGTCCGTTAAAAAGAGTTAACTTTTTGTGCCGCGGGGCTCCGGTTTCAAAAAGCCTTCATCTGGCTGTCACACGAAAACGATACCCGCATCGCAGGCGTCCACGACGCCAGTTCAACGGAGAGAACACATGTTCAAGTTCACGGGGAAAGTGCTTTCCCTCTCGGCCGCGGCGCTCTTCGCGTCGACGGTGATTTCGTCCGCGGATTCGCTGGACGATCTCGCCAAGGCCGCGAAGGCCGAAGGCCAGCTGACTGTCATCGCGCTGCCGCATGACTGGTGCGGCTATGGGGCAGTGATCGACGCCTTCAAGGCTAAGTATCCGGACATCACCATCAACGAACTCAACCCCGATGCCGGCTCCGGCGATGAGGTCGAGGCCATCAAGGCCAACAAGGACAACAAGGGCCCGCAAGCGCCCGACGTGATCGACGTCGGCCTCTCCTTCGGCCCGACCGCAAAGAAAGACGGCCTGATCCAGGCTTACAAAGTATCGACGTGGGATTCGATCCCGGACAGCGCTAAGGATGCCGATGGTTTTTGGACCGGCGACTATTACGGCGTGCTGTCCTTCCTGGTGAACAAGGATCTTGTGAAGGAAGCGCCGGCCGACTGGGCCGACCTTTTGAAGTCGGATTATGCCAACACCGTCGCCCTCGCCGGTGATCCGCGCGCCTCGAACCAGGCGATCCAGGCGGTCTACGCCGCCGGTCTGTCCGGTGGCGCCGCTGCTGGTGAAGCAGCCGGCACGGCAGGTCTCGACTTCTTCAAGAAGCTCAATGCCGCTGGCAATTTCGTGCCGGTCATCGGCAAGCCGGCCACGCTGGCCCAAGGTCAGACCCCGATCCTGGTCACCTGGGACTACAACGCGCTTGCTGGCCGCGACACGCTGAAGGGCAACCCGCCGGTCGACGTCGTCGTGCCGAAGACCGGCGTCGTCGCCGGCGTCTATGTGCAGGCGATCAGCGCTTATGCGCCGCATCCGAATGCCGCCAAGCTCTGGCTCGAGTATCTCTACTCCGACGAGGGTCAGATCGGCTGGCTGAAGGGTTACTGCCATCCGATCCGCTTCAACGACCTCGCCAAGAACGGCAAGCTCCCGGCCGACGTGATGGCCAAGCTGCCGCCGGCCGAAGCCTATGCATCGGCCGTGTTCCCGACCCTCGATGAGCAGGGCAAGGCCAAGGAAGCGATCACCAAGAACTGGGACGCCACTGTCGGCGCCAACGTGAAGTAGCAGAAGGATACGGCCGGGCGGCTCTGGCCGCCCGGCTCTTCTCACGGACGGTAGCCGGCGCATGACCGATGTCTCGTTCCCCAACCAGGCCATTGCGGGAAAGACCGCGCCGCCCAGCGAAGCGCGCGCGTTGCGGCTGCCGACGCAATGGATCGGCGTTGCACCCTTCTTCATCTTCGCAGTCATGTTTCTTATCCTGCCCACGCTCTACCTGATGCTGGGCGCGTTCCAGAACGAGGCTGGTGAGTTCACGCTGGAAAATCTCATCGCTCTGTCGGAGCCAAATATCGTTGCCGCCTACTGGATCTCGATCAAGGTCAGCCTGGCATCGGCGCTCATCGGAGCATTTGCCGGCCTCGCCATCGCCATCGCGATCGTGCGTGGCGGCCTACCCAATTGGATACGTTCGGCGACGCTGACTTTTTCCGGGGTAGCCTCCAATTTTGCCGGCGTCCCTCTGGCCTTTGCTTTCCTCGCCACGCTTGGCCGACTCGGTCTCGCTACGGTGATCCTGAACACCCTGTTTGGCCTCAACATCTACGCGCATGGCTTCAACATCCTGTCGTTCTGGGGCCTCACGCTGACCTATGTTTATTTCCAGATCCCGTTGATGGTGGTCATCATCGTGCCGGCGATCGACGGGCTAAAGAAGGAATGGGGCGAGGCCGCCGCGACGCTTGGCGCCACCACGGCGCAATACTGGCGAATGGTCGTCATCCCGGTGATTTGGCCGAGCTTTCTCGGCACAGTTATCCTCCTGTTCGCCAACGCCTTCGGGGCGATTGCCACCGCCTATGCGCTGACCGGCTCCTCGCTCAACATCGTGCCGATCCTGCTCTATGCGCAGATTCGCGGCGACGTGCTGCACAACGCCCATCTCGGCTATGCGATCGCCTTCGGCATGATCGTTATCACCGGCCTGGCCAATGTCTTTTACATCTGGTTCCGAACACGCTCGGAGAGGTGGCTGAAATGAAGACCGGGAGATTCTGGGCCTGGGTCGTCTTCATCCTCGGCGCGGCCTATTTCTTCATCCCGCTGATCGCGACAGTGGAATTTTCCATGCGCATGCGTCGCGGCGCCTATTCGTTCGACGCCTATCAGATCGTGCTTGGAGACCCGCGCTTCCAGGCGACCTTCATGTATTCGGTGGTTGCCGCAATTTTCACCATCATCCTCGGTGTGCTGGTGGTGGTGCCGGCGGCCTATTGGATTCGGCTGCGGCTGCCGCAAATCAGGCCGCTTGTCGAGTTCATCACGCTGCTGCCGCTGGTCATACCGGCGATCGTCATCGTCTTCGGCTATATCAGGATGTATGGGTCGAATTCGCCGCTGCCGTTCCTGGCAAACGATACGGCCACCAACGCTCTGCTGGTGATCGGCTACGCGACGCTGTCGCTGCCCTATATGTATCGCGCAGTGGATACAGGTCTTCGCACCATCGACGTGCGGACGCTGACGGAAGCGGCGCAGATCCTGGGTGCCGGCTGGTCCACGATCATCACCCGCGTCATCCTGCCCAATGTTCTCATCGCGGTGCTGTCGGGCGCCTTCCTCACCTTCGCTATCGTCATCGGCGAGTTCACCATGGCCAGCCTGCTCAACCGGCCGGCGTTCGGTCCGTATCTGCAGAATATCGGCGCCAACCGTGCCTATGAGCCGGCGGCGCTGGCCATTATCGCCTTCGCCATTACCTGGGGCTGCATGTCCCTGATCCAGATCCTATCCCGCTTCGCGCCGAAATCGGCGAACCGACCGAACTGAGCGAAAGAAAAGCCATGGCCGAGCCGTTCCTCTCCATCCAGCATGTGCGAAAGTCCTTCGGAGCCACCACCGTGGTTGAGGATTTCAACCTCGATGTCGCGCCGGGCGAATTCGTCTCCTTCCTCGGCCCGTCCGGCTGCGGCAAGACGACGGTGCTGCGCATGGTGGCCGGCTTCGAGGAGCCCTCGGCCGGCAAGATCGTCGTCGGCGGCAAGGATATCACCAGGCTGAAGCCGAACCAGCGCAATGTCGGCATGGTGTTCCAGGCGTATGCGCTGTTTCCCAACCTGACGGTGGCGCAGAATATCGGGTTCGGGCTGAAGGTGGCGGGCATGGCCAAGGCGGCCATCGATTCCCGCGTCGCGGAGATGCTCGACATCATCAAGCTGCCGCAGATGGCCGATCGCTACCCCTACCAGCTCTCCGGCGGCCAGCAGCAGCGTATCGCGCTGGCGCGCGCGATCGCGCCGAAGCCGAAGCTTTTGCTGCTCGACGAGCCGCTGTCGGCGCTCGATGCCAAAGTGCGCGTGTCGCTGCGCGAGGAAATCCGTTCGATACAGAAGAAGCTCGGCATCACCACCATCTTCGTCACGCACGACCAGGAAGAGGCGCTGTCGATCTCCGACCGGATCGCGGTGATGTATGGCGGCAAGGCTGAGCAGGTCGGCACGCCGTTCGAGATCTACAACCGGCCGGCGACGAAGTTCGTCGCCAATTTCGTCGGCACGCTCAACGTGCTGGAGGGCAAGGTCACCGACCCCGCCTCGGGCAAGGTGCAGGTCAACGCCCAGGAAGTTTCGCTCAAGGGCAAGCTCAACGGCTCGAAGTCCGGCGACACGCTGTCGCTGGCGCTCAGGCCCGAAGCGATCTCGCTGGCGCGCCAGCCCGGCCACGACACCAGCCTGTCGGGCGAGATCGCCGAGGTGCATTTCCTCGGCTCGGTGATCCGGGTACGCGTCGGCATCGGCGGCAACACGGTGTCGCTCGACACCTTCAACAACTCCGCGACGCCGCCGCCCGCCGTCGGCGAGAAGGCGGATATCTCGTTCTCGTCAGGCGATATGTTGGTCCTGCACTAGGAAGCGAGCATCGTTTCACAGCGATCTCCGGTGCGCTGAACGGTGAATCCCGGTTGTCGACCCTTCGATGCCGATCAAACGTCGGCGCCGCCCCTCTTCCGCCTGCCGGCACCTTCTCCCCGCATAGTGACGGGGAGAAGGGGGCCGACCGCCGGCGCCTCATTCTGCAACGGCGACAATTGGCGAAACCATCGGTGACGGCGTCTTTCGCCCCGTCACTATACGAGGAGAAATGCCCGGCAGGGCAATGAGGGGCGGCACCGACCTGAGCGGTAGCTTTGAAATCCCCAGTCGAAGCTGTTCGCCTACGCTCTTTCCAGGCAGGCCAAGGCGCCGACAATTAACAGCATCTTGTCTCAAGGTACTGCCAACAACCTTGCTTCGCCGCTACGATGAACCATGGCGCTTTTCGAGCTCACCCTTGTCCTGCTTCTGATCGCCGTCGCGCTGACAGCAGTGTCGCGCTGGCTGGAGGTTCCGTATCCCTCGCTGCTGGCGCTGGCGGGCGCCGGGATTGCCTTTCTGCCTGGCGCTCCAACGATCGAGATCGATCCGGAACTGGCGCTGGCGCTGTTCATTGCGCCGGTGCTTCTCGATGCCGCCTATGACACCTCGTTGCGCGACCTGAAGCGCTACCGGCTGTCGCTGGCGCTGCTGGCGCTGGGCGCCGTCGCCTTCACCACCGTGGTCGTCGCCTTCGTCGGCTGGAAGATGGCCGGCCTGCCGATCGCGGCGGCGATCGCGCTCGGCGCCATCGTCGCGCCGCCGGACGCGGTGGCGGCGAGCGCCGTGCTCGGCCAGTTCAAGGTGCCGCATCGCTTGACCGCCATCCTGCAGGGCGAGAGCCTGCTCAACGACGCCACGGCGCTGCTGATCTACCGGATCGCGGTTTCGGCCGCCATCGGCTCGGTCATGCTGAAGGACGCGGTGCCCGTGGTTCTTTTGTCGACGATTGGCAGCGTTGCCGCCGGCTATCTGTTCGGCCGCATCTCGCTGCTGACGCTCACACGCATCGAGGATGCCGCAAGCAGCACGGTGGTGCAGTTCGCCGGAACCTTCGCCGTCTGGATCATCGCCGACAGGATCGGGCTTTCCGCCATCATCACCATCGTCGTCTATGCCATCACCATCGCGCGCACCGCGCCGCGCCGCATGTCGGCGAGGCGCCGCGTCAGCACCTATTCGGTCTGGGAGTCGGCGGTGTTCGTGCTCAACGTGCTGGCTTTCGTGCTGATGGGCCTGCAGGCACGGTCGATCGTCGGCCGGCTCTCCGGCGAAGGGCATGGCAATGCATTTCTCTTCGCCGCGACGGTGCTGGCCGTCGTCATCGTGGCGCGTCTCGTCTGGGTGTTGGGTTATGTTGCGATCATGCGACGGCTCGCCCGCTTCGACAGCGAAGAGCAAAGGCGGGACGCGCCGACCTTTCGCGGCGCCGTGCTCGTCGGCTGGTGCGGCATGCGCGGGCTGGTGACGCTAGTCGCGGCCGTTGCCTTGCCGGCCGGCTTCCCCGGCCGTGATCCGATCGTGCTCGCGGCCTTCGCTGTCGTGCTCGGCACGCTGGTGCTGCAGGGCATGAGCCTGAAGCCGCTGCTGCGCCTGCTCAATTTCGAACGGGACACGACGATCGACCGCGAGGTGGCGCAGGCGCGCGTCGCCGTCATGCAGGCCGCGCTCGATGTGTTGAGCCGCAAGACGTCGGCCGCGGCCGCGGTCGTGCGCGAGCAATACGAGGCCCAGCGTCTGGTCGCCGAGAATCCGGAGGACGCGCAGGCGGCGACCGAATACGATCGGCTGCGCCTCTATGCCATCAACCGCCAGCGAGACACGCTGGAGGAACTGCGCCGCAACGGCACGATCGGCGACGAGGCCTATCACCGCCTGGAGGAGGAAATCGACTGGTCGGAACTGGCCGCGTCTCCGGCCGGGCGGTTTCAATCGCTCACCACCTAGGCTGTGCTGATATTCAGGTGAGGCCGGCCTGCAAATAGCGGCATCCTGCGCTTCCGGTGCTCACGTACTTACAGTACGCTCCGCTCCGGTTCTCGGAAGCCACCATTTTCGGCTCGGCCTGACCTGAATCTCAACACAGCCGGACGGCGCGGGACTAGTTGGCCTATTCCGCGCGCCGCCGCGGTCCATTGCAACGAGATAGCCGAGGCGGTACTGGCGTGGCGAGATATTCAGCCGGTTAATCGATGAAGCTGGTCAGCTACAACATCCAGTATGGGTTCGGCAGCGACGGCCGCTATGACCTCGCGCGCGCGGCGCGCCTTGTCGACGGCGCCGACATCATCGCCCTGCAGGAGGTGGAGCGCCAATGGCAGCGCACCAACGAGGACGACCAGCCGGAAATGCTGTCGCAGCTGCTGCCCGACTATTACTGGGTCTATGGCCCGGCCTTCGACATGGACGCCAGCGAAAAGCGCGACGGCCGCGTCGTGAACCGCCGGCGGCAGTTCGGCACGATGGTGCTGTCGAGGCTGCCGATCGTCTGGTCGCGGCTGCATGCGCTGCCGCTGCGGCGCACGCTCAAGCCGCTCAACACCCGCAACGCGGCGCTCGAATGCATGATCCGCACGCCGGCGGGGCCGGTGCGGGTCTTCTCGCTGCATCTTGCGCATATCGCGGCCGAGGAGCGGCTGGAACAGATCGACTATCTGCTTGCAGAGCATCGTCGCGCGCCATCCGAGGGCGGCCCGTGGAGCGGTGCCGACGACGAGCCGCAGCACAACTGGAGCAACGGCGAGCCCGAACCGGAAAACCCGCTGGCGGCGATTTGGCTCGGCGATTTCAACATGGAGCCGGGAAGCGCGGAGTACCGGCGCATCGTGGGCAGCGCGCCTTATCATCGCGGCGCCGCCTATATCGACGGATTTGTCGATGCCGCTTCAGTCGCCAGCGAGCCCGGGCCGGACTTCCATACGCACGAGAAGATCATCGACGGCAGGCTGGCGAAACGACGGCTCGACCATTGCTTCGTCGGCGGCATGCTGGCCGCACGGGTGCGTTGGGTGAGCGCCGACATCGGCGAGGTGGCTTCCGACCATTTCCCGCTCAGGGTCGACATTGACCTGGAAACGCCGGGCATAGCCTCAGGCTTCGCGGGCAGGTGAGGCGGGCATGACGCTTCTCGTCTTCCTCGCGGTGCTGTCGGCGGCCGCCATGCATGCCATCTGGAACGCGCTGGTCAAGGTGCATCTCGACCGCTTCCTGTCGATCACGCTGATGACGCTCGGCATGGGGTTTGCGGCGCTGTTCGCGCTTCCCTTCGTCGAAGCGCCGAAGGCCGAAGTGTGGCCCTACATCATCGCCTCGGTGATCTTCCATATGGGCTACCGGACTTTTTTGATCGGCGCCTACAAGGCTGGCGATTTCGCCCAGACCTATCCGCTGGCGCGCGGCACGGCGCCGCTGCTCGCCGCAATCGGCGGCATCGTCCTGGTTGGAGAGGTGCCGGCACCGCTCGCCATTTTCGGCATCATGCTTCTGTCAGCCGGCACGCTGGTGATGTCATTTCGCGGCGGCGTGCATCTCGAACGGTTCAATCTTCGCGCGGTCGGCTTCGCGCTAGGCACATCGATCTTCATCGCCAGCTACACGCTGTCCGACGGCAGCGGCGCGCGATTGGCCGCCACCGCAACCAGCTACGCTGCCTGGCTATTCGTTTGCGATGCGGCATGGGCGCTGGTGCTGTGCGTCGCTTTTCGCGGGCCGCAGTCGCTGCCCGTGCTGGCGCGCGACTGGAAGGCGGGGCTTTTCACCGGGGTGCTCAGCGGCGCCGCCTACTGGATCGTGATGTGGGCGATGACCAAGGCGCCGATCGCCTCGGTTGCGTCGCTTCGCGAGACCTCGATCCTGTTCGCCATGCTGATCTCGGTGCTGGCACTGGGCGAGAAGATGACCGCCTGGCGCGCCGCGGCCGCGCTGGGCATCGTCGCGGGCGTCGTGGCGCTCAGGCTGGGTTAGAGCAATTCTAGGAACAATGTGGAGCGGTTTTCCTGCAATTGCGTAGAAACAAAAATCAGCCAAACACGGTCATCACCTGGCCGCGCTTCTCCGGACTGAAGCGGATGACGACGATGATGCAGACGGCGACAACGCCGGCAAACAACGCCAGCGCGTAGCCGTAGCTGCCTCCGGGAGCTTCGGCGATACCCGCCTGGTAGGGACCGCCATAGGAAGCGGCGAGATTGCCGGCCTGGTAGATGAAGCCCGGCAAGGTCGCCCGCACGGTACCCGGCGATAGCTCGTTGAGATGCACCGGGATCACGCCCCAGGCGCCCTGCACCGCTACCTGCATGACGAACGCGCCGAGCGCCAGCATGAAGGGCGTGGTCGAATAAGCCCACAGCGGAATGGTCGGCAAGGCGATCACGCAGGCAATCGTGATGGCGTTGACGCGGCCGATCTTTTCCGACAGCGCGCCGAAGGCCAGACCGCCGATAATGGCGCCGATATTGGCGACGATGGTGATCCAGCTCACCGTGTGCGGATCGAAACCGTGTTGCTTCTTCAGGAAGGTCGGGTAGAGGTCCTGCGTGCCGTGGCTGAAGAAGTTGAAGAACATCATCAGCACGACGGCATAGACCGCGATGCCCCAGTGCTGCCGCAGCGTTTCGAGAAGGCCTGGCCGCGCCTGCGCTCGGCCTTCGACGAATGCCGGCGATTCCGGGACATGCGAGCGGATGAAGAGCACGATCAGCGCCGGCACGAAGCTCAGCAGGAACATGGCGCGCCAGCCGATGGTGAAGTCGCCGATCGTCTGCCCGTAGAGCAGCCCGTAGACCACCGCCGCGAGCGGATAGCCGGCGGGATAGCCGCATTGCAGGATGCCCGAGACCATGCCGCGCGCGCTTGGCGGAATGGATTCCATGGCAAGCGAGCTGCCGAGGCCCCATTCGCCGCCCATGGCGATGCCGAACAGCGCGCGCAGGGCCAGGAATATGCCGAGATTGGGCGAGAAAGCGGCCAGCGCCCCGATCACCGAATAGCTGACGATGTTCAGCATCAGGATGGGCTTGCGGCCGTATTTGTCGGCTAGCATGCCGAAGAAGAACGCGCCGATGAAGCGCGTGGCGAGCGTCAGGAACAGTGCTTTGGAGACTGCCGGGACGTCGGTCTGGAATTCACTGGCAATATCGGTAAGCAGGAATGTCAGAAGGAAGAAATCAAAAGCATCGAGCGTCCAGCCCAGGAATGATGCGACTACGGTTTTCTTCTGCTCGGTGGTGAGGTTCAAGGCGTTTCTCTCCTTTGCATCCCCCGGGGGCGATATGTTCCACGGCGCGCAAAAGAGAACGGCTGGTTTGCCGGTTTTCGGTGAACCGGCGGTCACATTTCCGTAAATTCGAGGTCGAACACCATCAGCCCGTCGGTGCCGCCTTCGAGCGCGGCAACCAGGCGAGCGCCGGCGCGCTGATGGGCTTCATGCGTTAGATAGGCGTCGCGGGCGCCGGCATCGCGGAAGTCGATGGTGAAGCCATGCGTGAGGCCGCGCGCGAAGGGCTCGGGGCTGACATTGGCGCTGAAATGAACCTTGCCCATGCCGTCGATGACGGAGCGCAGCGCCTCGAGGTCGGCGTGGATCGCCGCGCGCTCGGAGGTGGAGACATCGTCGCGGAAGCGGACGAAGACGCAGTGCCTGATCATCGATGTTCCCTCAAGCCGCCTGGTTGCCTTTGAAAACGGCCGGCGGCAATGGCTCGCGGCCGAGGATCAGGTCGGCGCCTTTTTCGCCGACCATGATTGTCGGCGCATTGGTATTGGAGGAGGGAACACGCGGCATCACCGACGCATCGCAGACGCGCAGGCCTTCTATGCCGCGCAGCCTGAGGTCCGGCGTCACCACGCTCATTGCGTCATGGCCCATGCGGCAGGTGCCGACCGGGTGGTGGTCGGTCTTCGAGGTGCGGCAGGCATAGTCGAAGAGGTCGGCGTCGCTTTGCAGGGCAGGGCCGGGCAGCACCTCGCGCAGCACATAAGGCTGAAGCGCCTTCTGCCGCATGATCTCGCGCGCCAGCCTGAGCCCCTTGATCGACATGTCGCGATCATACGGATCGGACCAGTAGTTCGGATCGATCAGCGGATGATCGGCCGGGTCGGCGCTCTTCAGCCGCACCGTGCCGCGCGAGCGCGGGCGCAGGAAGGCGGAGTTGAGCGTCACGCCGGGGTTCTTCAGCTTCTCGACGCCGGCCTCGATGCCGGAGCCGAGGCCAAGATGGAACTGGATATCGGGTGAGGCGGCGGTCGGGTCGGCGTACCAGAAGCCGCCGGTCTCGAACAGGCTGGAGGCGACCGGGCCCTTCTTCAAAAGCAGATATTGCAGACCGGCCCACATGGTGCGGTGCAGCTTGCCGTAGTTGTCATAGGTGTGGTCGCCGGTGCATTCGGAAATGACGAACAGGTCGAGATGGTCCTGCATGTTCGAGCCGACGCCGGGCAGGTCGTGGACGGGCGTCACGCCGACCGACTTCAGGTGGTCGGCCGGGCCGATGCCGGACTGCATCAGAAGCTTCGGCGAGCCGATGGCGCCGGAGGAGACTACCACCTCGCGGTTCGAGCGCAGGATCGTCTTCTCGCCACCCGGCCGGTCGACGATCTCGACGCCTACGGCGCGGCCCGTCTCGACGACGACGCGGGTGACCAGCACGTCGGTCCTGACCGTCAAATTCTTGCGGTCGCGGATCGGTTTCAGATAGGCGACCGACGCAGAGGAGCGCCGCGCGTCCTTCTGGGTAAGCTGATAGTAGCCGACGCCCTCCTGGCTGGCGCCGTTGAAATCCGGATTGAACGGGATGCCCATCTCCTGGCCGGCACGGAAATAGGCCTCGCAGATCGGCAGCGGCGAGATCGGGTTGGAGACGCCGAGCGGCCCCTGGTCGCCGTGATAGTCGTTGGCGAAGCGCTGGTTGTTCTCGGCGCGCTTGAAATAGGGCAGCACGTCGCGATAACCCCAGCCGGCGAGGCCCTCTTCCTTCTCCCAGGCATCGTAGTCGCGGGCGTTGCCGCGCGTGTAGATCTGCGCGTTGATCGACGAGCCGCCGCCGACCACCTTGGCTTGCGTGTACCAGAAGACGCGGTTCTTCATGTTCTTCTGCGGCACCGTCGACCAGCCCCAGGAGGCGATGCCCTTGGTCATCTTGGCGAAGCCCGCCGGCATGTGGATCAGCGGATGCCAGTCCTTGCCGCCGGCTTCCAGGAGAAGGACCGAATGAGAAGGATCTTCGCTCAGCCGGTTGGCAAGAACGCAGCCGGCCGGACCGGCGCCAACGATGATGTAGTCAGCCATTGTTCCACTCACTTACAAGCGAGGCACGGAAAGCGCGCCGTCGACATCGATGACCGACCCGGTCGAGAAGCCGAACTTGCCGGAAGCCAACGCTGCCACCACCGCGCCGATATCGGCGGCTTCGCCCCAGCGTTTGGCCGGCACCAGGCCGCCATCGATAAGCGCGTCATATTTGGCGGAAACGCCCGCTGTCATGTCGGTGCGGATGATGCCCGGCCGCACCTCGAACACGCCGATGTTTTCCGCCGCGAGCCGCAGCGCCAGGTTCTTCACCCACATGGAAAGGCCGGCCTTCGAAATGCAGTAGTCGGCACGCTCAGGCGAGGCCATGGCGGCGCTGACCGAAGTGATGGTGATGATCGATCTGGCCGATGCGACGGGCGCCGAAAGCATGGCCTTGGCGACAGCCTGGGTCAGGAACATCGTGCCGCGCAGATTGATCGCAAGTGCGCGATCGAAGTTCTCCGGCTTCAGCTCAAGAAGATCGCCGCGCACGACGGCGCCGACGCCGGCGTTGTTGACGAGGCAATCGATGCGCCCGAAGGCGCGCATGGCGGCACCGACAAGCGTTGCGTGATCGGAAAGTTTGGCAATATCGCAGCGATGGTAGGCGAACGCTGCACCACGCGTCGTGATGTTCTCTATAAGCCGTTTGGTGGGGTCGTTCGCGAGGTCGGCGACAAGAATGTCGAAGCCGGCATCGGCCAGCGCCTCGGCGCAGGCGAGGCCGATGCCGCGCGCGCCGCCGGTGACGATGGCTGCCGGGCGGCTCATGCGGCGAGGTCCATCTTGCGGATGTGATCAGCGACCCGCAGCGCTTGCGCCGCGATCGACAGCGCCGGATTGACCGCGGCGGAGGTCGGCAGGAAGCCGGCGTCGACGACGAACAGGTTCCGGTGGTCGAAGGCACGACAGAAGGGATTGAGCGGCGCTGTTGCCGGATCGTTGCCCATCTTCACCGTGCCGCACTGGTGCGAGGGCGTGCGCTTGTCGAAGGGGCGCGACAGCACGATCGGATAGCCGCAGGCACGAAAATTCTCGCGCATCACCTTGGTCAGGCCTTCTAGCGACTGCATGTTGGAGCGCTGCCACTGCATGACGATCTCCTTGCCGTCGACCATGATGCGGCTTTCGGGATCGGGCAGGTCCTCGCACATCAGATACCAGTCGACGGCGTGGCCGGCCATGAAATCGAGCGCGAATTTCGGCGCCAGCTTGACATTGGCCCGCAGCATGTTGCCGTCGATCTTGCCGAGCAACTGCACATTGCCCAGCGGTTTGCCGCCCTTGCCGTCCGACAGATAGTAGTCGTTGAGCATCAGCGTCTTCTGGTAGACGGCATCGTTGCGGCGGCGCGGGTCGATTGCCAGCATCGCGCTCGAATTGTGGTTCATGAAATTGCGGCCGACCTGGTCGGAGCTGTTGGCCAGGCCCTTGCCCCCTTTCGTACCGGTATTGGGCGACGGCGAGCGCAGCAGGATGACGGCGGAGTTGACCGCGCCGGCCGAGAGGATGACCAGTTTCGGCGACAACGTCTTTTGCGAGCCATTCTGGGTGTAGTGGACGGCGGCTATCGAGTTGCCGTCCGGCGATGCCTCGAGCCAGTCGACATGGGCGCCAGTTTCGAGCTTGATGTTCTTGTCCAAAAGCGCCGCCGTCAGCGGTCCAGTCTGGGCGTCGATCTTACCCTGGCCGGTGTTCGGGAAAGCATCCCAACCCGTCTTGCCCTCTTTCAGCCAGGCTTCGATGTCGACGCCGAGCGGCAGCGAGGCCGGATGCAGGCCAAGACCTTTGAGTTCGGCGCGGGCGCGCGCGATCGAGGGCTCGTCGGGCACCGGCTTGAAGGCGTAGGGGATCGAGTGGAACGGCTCGGTCGGATCCTCGCCGAGCGTTCCGCGCACGCGAAAAAGCTGCTCGGCCTTCGAATACCAGGGTTCGAACTCGTCGTAGGAAAACGGCCAGGCGGGTGACACACCGCCGAAATGCTCGAGCTCGGAAAAGTCCTCCTTGCGGTAGCGGATCAGCACCGCGCCGAAGAATTTGGAATTGCCGCCGACATAGTAGTAGTTGCCCGGGTTGAAGGCCGCGCCGCCGGCCTCGCGCCACATCTCCTTCGGCCGGTAGTGCTCGTCGACGAAGATCGATCGCGTCGAGCGCGCATGCGGCGTCGCGGGTAGCGGTTCACCGCGCTCCAGGATCAAGATCGAGGCGCCGCTGCCGGCCAAGCCAGAGGCGATCGTGGCGCCGCCAATGCCGGAGCCGATGATGACGATATCCGGATTTGTCATAATCGTTAGAGGATACGCTTCTCGGTCGCCGGGTCGAAGAACACCGCCTTGCTCAGGTTGAAGGCCAGCGGCGTGCTAGTGCCGGGCTGAATCCTGGCGTCCGCCCGCAGCCGCGCCACCACACCCTTGCCGCCCAGGTTGGTGACCGCGAAAGTATCCGATCCAGCCGGCTCGACCACTTCGATGTGGCAGTCGGCGGTGGCGATCTCGGACCCGTTGCGCTCCGCACCTTCCGGATCGGTCAGCGCTTCGGGACGCACGCCGAAGATAACCGCCTTGTCCTTGAAGGCAGCAAGGCCTGCCGGCGCGCCGGGCAGCGACAGCGTGATCGGCTGGCGCGCCTCGCGATCGAGCACGACGGAAAGCCCGCTGCCATTGGCGCCGATCTTGGCCGGGATGAGGTTCATCGCGGGCGAGCCCATGAAGTCGGCGACGAAGACGTTGGTAGGGTTGTTGTAGATCTCGGCCGGCGTGCCGAACTGCTGCACCTCGCCGTCGCGCATCACGGCGATCTTGGTCGCCAGCGTCATCGCCTCGATCTGGTCGTGCGTGACATAGACGATCGTGGTGCCGGTGGTCGCATGCAGGCGCTTGATCTCGATGCGCATGTCGACGCGCAGCTTGGCGTCGAGATTGGAGAGCGGTTCGTCGAACAGGAAGAGCTTCGGGTCGCGGACCAGCGCCCGGCCCATGGCGACGCGTTGGCGCTGACCGCCGGAAAGCTGGCTTGGCTTGCGTTGCAGGAGGTGGCCGATCTGCAGGATCTTGGCCACTTTGTCGATCGCCTTCTGCCGCTCCGCCACCGGCACGCCGCGCATCTCCATGCCGAAGGCGATGTTTCCGGCGACCGTCATGTTCGGATAGAGCGCGTAGCTCTGGAACACCATGGCGATGTCGCGCTTCGACGGGTGCAGATCGTTGATCGCGCGGCCATCGACGCGGATCTCGCCTTCGGTGATCTGCTCCAGGCCGGCGATGGTGTTGAGCAGCGTGGACTTGCCGCAGCCGGACGGGCCAACCAGAACGAGGAAGCCGCCCTTTTCGAGCTCGACATCGATGCCCTTCAGGATCTCGACATTCCCGAAACGCTTCTTCAGCCCATCAATTTCCAGAAAAGCCATGGTCGTTCCTTCAAGAAAGAGGTCAGCCCTTGACCGCGCCTGCCATCAGCCCGCGCACGAAGTAGCGGCCGGCGACGACATAGACGAGCAAGGTGGGGAGCGCGGCGATCATCGCCGCGGCCATGTTGACGTTGTATTCGACGACGCCGGTCGAGGTGTTGACGACATTGTTCAGCGCCACCGTCATCGGCATCACGTCGCCGGTGCCGGCATAGGCCGAGGCGAACAGGAAGTCGTTCCAGATATTGGTGAACTGGTAGATGACGGTGACGACGAAGATCGGCATCGAGTTCGGCAGCATGATGCGGCGGAATATCTGGAAGAAAGAGGCGCCATCGACCTGCGCCGCCTTCACCAGCTCGGTCGGGAAGGCCTCGTAGTAGTTGCGGAAGAACAGCGTGGTGAAGCCCAGGCCGTAGACGACATGGACGAAGACCAGGTTCACCGTCGAATTGCCGAGGCCGAAGTTGAACCCGGTCGCGTTCCGCAAGGTGACGCCGAAGCGGCCGATGCTGCCGAGGATCGTCGCCATCGGCAAAAGCACCGACTGGAACGGAATGAAGCAGGCGAACAGCATCATCGCGAAGACCAGCGTGTGGCCGCGGAAGCGCCATTTGGTAAGCACGTAGCCGTTGAGGGCGCCGAGCAGCGTCGAGATCAGCACCGCCGGAACCACCATCTTGATGGAGTTCCAGAAGTAGCCCTTGATGCCGGCGCAGGTGAGGCCGACGCAGGTTTCGCCCCAAGCCTTGAACCAGGGCGCGATGGTCGGCGACTGCGGCAGCGCCAGCATGTTGCCGTTCTGGATCTCGTCCATGGTCTTGAACGAGGTGACCAGCATGACGAAGAGCGGCATCAGGTAGAACAGCGCGAACAGCGCGAGCAGACCATAGATGACGATGCGGTTGATCGTCCTGGCGCTGACGCCGCTCGAGGCCTGGCGGGCCGGTGAGGTGATCGCGCTCATCGCGGCTTCTCCCTGAGCTCGGAATAGAGGTAAGGCACGATGATGGCGGTCAGCGTCATCAGCATGATCACCGCGCTGGCGGAGCCGACCGCCATCTCGTTGCGCTTGAAGGTGAACTCATACATGAAGTTCGACGGCAGCCAGGCCGAGCCGCCCGGGCCGCCGCTGGTCAGCGCCACGACAAGGTCGTAGGACTTGATGGCGAGGTGGGCGAGCACGATGAAGGCCGACAGGAACACCGGCCGCAGCAGCGGAATGACAATGCGGCGGTAGAGCTGGAAGGTTGTGGCGCCGTCGATCTGCGCCGCCTTCATGATCTCGCCGTCGATGCCGCGAAGCCCGGCCAGGAACATCGCCATGATGAATCCCGAAGCCTGCCAGACGCCGGCGATCACCACAGTGTAGATGACGAAATCCTTGTTCTTGATCCAGTCGAAATGGAAGCTCGTCCAGCCCCATTGATGCAGCGTCTGCTCGAGGCCGAGGCCGGGATCGAGGAACCATTTCCAGGCGACGCCAGTGACGATGAAGGAAAGCGCCATCGGATAGAGGTAGACCGGCCGCAACACGCCTTCGCCGCGGATTTTCTGGTCGAGCAGGATGGCGAGGAACAGGCCGAGCGCCAGGCAGATCAGGATATAGAGGAAACCGAAAATGCCCATGTTGGTGATCGAGGTGTACCAGCTCGACGGCGGGTCGCTCTCGAAGGTCCAGCGCCATAGCCGCTGGTAGGCGCGGGCGCCGGTGATGTCATAGGACGGGAAGGTCTTGGAGTTGGTGAATGACAGATAGATCGTCCACAGGATGAAGCCATAGACGAAGACGATCGTCGCCGCGAAGCTCGGCGCCAGAACGATCTTCGGCAGCAGATCCTGCAATCGCGTGCGGACGGACGCGCTGGGGCGGGCGTCGTGTTCCGGTGTCAGCTTCGCAGTGGTTTCGGCAACTGTGCTCATTGGCTCATCCAGTACCGGTTAGCGGTGACCGGCCGGCGCGCGGACACGCCAGGCAAATCCCGGATATCGTCTCGACAGGAGACCTCCCCCGCCGAAGCGGGGGAGACTCGAGTTTACGGCAAAACGCCTTACTTGGCGTCGTCGATCGCCTTGACCAGCTCGGTCACGGCCTCGTCCGAGGTCTTGATCTGACCGTGGACGAACTTCGAGATGACGTCCTTGTAAGCGTTGGCAACAGCCGGAGGCGCGCCATAGCCCTGGGCCAGCGAGCCGAACAGCGTGCCTCCTTCATTGGCCTTCTTCAGGTCGGCGATGCCCTTCTTGCCGCAAGCGTCGAAGTCGGTGTCAGGCACGTCGGTGCGGGCCGGGACCGAACCCTTCACAACGTTGAAGGCCGACTGGAAGCTCTTCGACAAAGTGGCGGTGGCCAGAGCGACCTGGGCGGCCTTGCGGTCGTCCGGAACGTTGAACATGCCGAACATGTCGGAGTTGTAGATCACGCTGCCGTCGGTGCCGGGGAAGCGATAGCACAGGAAGTCCGTGCCCGGCTCCTTCTTGGCGGCGTGGAACTCGCCCTTGGCCCAGTCGCCCATGACCTGAACCAGCGCGTCGCCCTTGATGACCATGGCGGTGGCGAGGTTCCAGTCGCGGCCCGAGAAGTTCGGGTCGACATAGGTGACGAGCTTGGCAAGGTTGTCGAACGACTTCTTCATCGTGTCGGACTTGAGCGATTCCTCATCGAGGTCGTTCATCGCCTTCTTGTAGAACTCCGGCCCGCCGGTCGACAGCACGACGGAGTCGAACATGGTGGCTTCCTGCCAGTTCTGGCCGCCGAGCGCCAGCGGGATGACGCCCGCGGCCTTGGCCTTGTCGAGAAGGGCAATGAAGTCGTCGAAGGTCTTCGGCTCGGTGCCGCCGATCTTGTCCATCACCGCCTTGTTGATCCACAGCCAGTTGACGGAGTGGACGTTGACGGGAGCCGCGACCCACTTGCCGTCATAGACGGAGAACTTCTGCAGGGCGGCCGGAACCGACTTGTCCCAGCCTTCCTTCTTCGCGGTCTCGGTCAAGTCGCCCATGACGCCGGCGGCGGCATAGTCGAGCACGGTGTAGCCGAGCATCTGCGAGGCGGTCGGATAGTTGCCGGCCGCGACCATCGCCTTCAGCGCGGTCATGGCGGCGTCGCCGCCGCCGCCGGCCACCGGCACGTCCTTCCAGGCGTAGCCTTCCTTGGCCAGATCCTGCTTCAGCACGTTCAGAGCGGCCGCTTCGCCGCCCGACGTCCACCAATGCAGCATCTGCACTTCCTTGACGTCCGCGGCATGCGCCGAGAACGCAAAGCTCGTCGCAAGAGCCGTTCCGATAAGCAGTTTGCGCAACATGTACTACCTCCCTTGTTGCATGCACATCACCGGCGGATGTCCGCCGGGGTTCCCAACTCAGCCGACCCACCATCCGGTGCGCTGGCCGCGATGAAACTGGATAGTCTTTTCCTCGGTATAGTCCTCGACGGCGCGTTTGCCGAGTTCGCGTCCAAGACCGGACTGCTTGTAGCCGCCGAAGGGCAGTTCGGGATAACCTTCCATGAACGTGTTCACCCAAACCGTCCCCGAACGCACACCGCGCGCCACCGACATGCACGTGTCGATGCTGGCGCTCCACACACCCGCAGACAGACCATAGGGCGTGTTGTTGGCGATGTGCAATGCCTTTTCAATCGTTTCAAAAGTGAGCACGGACAGCACCGGCCCGAACACTTCCTCGCGGGCGATGGCCATGTCCTCGGTGACGCCCCGCACGATGGTCGGGTCGAGATACTGGCCGGCGTTGGAGGCGAGTTGCCCACCGCCGCTGTAGACGTCGCCGCCGTCGGTCCTGGCCGCCGTCACATAGCCGGCTACCTTTTCCATGTGGTCGGCCGAGATCATGGCGCCGACCTTGGTGCGGTCGTCAAGTGGGTCGCCAACGCGAACCTTCTCGGCCAGCGCCTTGACCGCGCCGAGGAAGTCGTCGGCGATCGCCGCATGCACGATCAGCCGGCTGCCGGCATTGCAGCATTCACCGGCGTTGAAGAAGCCGCCGAACACGGCGGCGTCCGCCGCCGCTTCGAGGTCGGCGTCGGGGAAGACGATCTGGCCGTTCTTGCCGCCGAGCTCCATCGAAACCTTCTTCAAGGAATTCGAGGCGGCGGCCATGGTCATCTTGCCGACGCGGGTCGAGCCGGTGAAGGAGACCATCTCGACCAGCGGATGGCTGACCATCGGCGCGCCGACATCGGCGCCGAAGCCGGCGAGGATGTTGACGACGCCGGCCGGCAGGCCCGCTTCCAGCAGGATGTCGCCGAGCACGAAGGTTGAGGCCGACGTCATCTCGCTCGGCTTCACCACCGCAGTGCAGCCGGCGGCGAGCGCGAAGGGCAGTTTCTGGCTGATGATCAGGAACGGGAAATTCCACGGCGTGATGATCGAGACGACGCCGATCGGCTCGCGCAGCACCACGCCCAGCATGGAGTCGCCAAGATTGGCATAGCTTTCGCCATGCAGCGTGCGGGCAAGCGAGGCGGCATAGCGCCAGATGTCGACGGCGCCGCCGATCTCGCCGCGCGCCTGGGCGATCGGCTTGCCGGATTCCAGCGCGTCGAGCCTGGCAATCTGTTCCAGTCGGGTCTCGATCAGGTCGGCCGCCTTGAGCAGCACAGCGGCGCGTTCCGACGCGTTCATGCGCGGCCAGGGACCTTTCTCGAAGGCCCTGTGCGCGGCCTGGACCGCGGCTTCCACTTCCGCGACGCCGGCCTGGGCGTAACGCGAAACGGTAAAGCCGTGGCCAGCGCTGCTGCGCTCGATGGTGCGGCCGTCACGGGCGTCGACATGCTTGCCGTCTATGAGAAGCTTGTAAGTCTTCGGCGCCTGGGACGCCTCGGCCGGCATGGCAATGTTGAGGGGTGCGTTCATCGTGCTTTCTCTAGGATCTCGAAAAGGCCGGCTTCTGCTTGGCCTTGAAGGCGCCGACGCCGGCCTTGAGGTCGCCGGTCAACGCAATGAAGCCGCTCGCCAGCACCTCGGTCGCGGCGGCATTCTCCTCGCCTTCGGCAACGGCGATCATCAGCTTGGCGGCCTCGGTTGCGAGCGGCCCGCGCTCGGCGATCTTTTCGCCCCAGGCCCTGGCTTCGTCGAACGCCTTGCCGCTGTCGACGACGCGGTCGACGACGCCGAGCGCAAGCGCTTCGGCTGCCTGCAGGATCTCACCGCCGAGGGCCATGCGCCGCACCGCTTGCGCGCCGAAGCGGCGCACGGCGCGTTGCGTGCCGGACCAGCCGGGCACGACGCCGATCGAGGTTTCGGGGAAGCCAAGCTTCACCCGGCTTTCGGCGACGCGGAAGTCGCAGGCCGCGGCCAGCTCAAGCCCTCCGCCCAGCGCGTGACCGGACAGCACGGCGATCGTAGGCTGCCGCAAGCGAGCCAACCGGTCGAAGACGCGGTGACCGTAGCGGACCCATTGCACCTGGAAATCGGCGGCGCTCATCGCGCCCCAGGCCTCGACGTCGCCGCCGGCGCAAAAACCCTTGCCTTCGCCGCGGATGAGCACGACTCGGACGCCTTCGGCCAGTTCGGCCTCGTCGAGCGCGGTTTCGAGCGCGCGCAGCATCGGAATGTCGAGCGCGTTGAATTTTTCCGGCCGCCGCAGCGTGACGACGCCGATGGCGCCGTCCTTTTCGAAGGTGACGAGGCGCTCAGCCATGTGCACCTCCGAGCGAGGCACCGCCGTTGAGCGACAAGCCGATCGGCCGGTCCTGGTAAAGCGACGCAGGCGTCACCTTGAGGTCGTTGGCGATGGCGAGCGGAATGTCGGCCTGCGCCAGCACATCGCGCTCGAGGTCGATGCCGGGTGCCAGCTCCGTCACCATCAACCCGTCCGGCGTCAGCCTCATCACGCAGCGTTCGGTGACATAGGTGATGTCCTGGCCTTGCGCGACCGCGCGCTTGCCGGAGAAGGAGATGTGCTCGACCTCCTCGACCACCTTCTTGACCTTGCCTTCCTGGTCGATGCGGATGCCGCCATCGGCCAGCGAGAGCTTGGCGCCGGCATTGAAGAAGCCGGAGAAGACGATCTTCTTCGCCCGCGACGTGATGTCGACGAAGCCGCCGGCGCCGGCGGTGACATGCGGCCGTGCCGAAAGCTTCGAAACGTTGACGGAGCCGTGACGGTCGATCTGCAGGAAGGAAAGCAGCGAGGCATCGAAGCCGCCGGCCTGGAAGTAGATGAACTGGTGCGGCGAGGGCATGATCGCCTCGGCATTGGAGGCGCAGCCGAACTTGAAGTCGAGCAGCGGCACGCCGCCGACGGCGCCCTGCTCGATCACCCAGGTGACCTTGCCGTGCTGGCCTTCCTCCAGAAGGATGCGCGGCACGTTGGCGGAAATGCCGAAGCCGATGTTGACGGCCATGCCGTCGCGCAATTCCATCGCGACGCGGCGGGCGATCACCTTCTGAACGTTCATCTCGGGCGTGCGGAAGGTCGAGAGCGGGCGGAAGATTTCGCCTGAGATCGCCGGGTCGTAAGGCGTCTGCGTCGTCTGCAATTGGTCGGGCGCCACCACGATATGGTCGACCAGCACGCCGGGGACGCGCACGTCATGCGGCTTCAGCGTGCCGTTCTCAACGACGCGCTTCACCTGCGCAATGACGATGCCACCATTGTTGCGGGCTGCGAGCGCTTGTTCCAGACCGCCGAGATACGCGCCTTCATGCTCGTAGGTGAGGTTGCCGCGCTCGTCGGCGGAGGTGGCACGGATGATCGAGACGTTTGGAACGATGGCGCGGAAATAGAGCCATTCCTCGCCGTCGAACTGCTGCACCGAGACGATCGGCTCGCCGGCTGCCTCATTCATGGCGCAGCCTTGGTGGCGCGGGTCGGCGAAAGTGTCGAGGCCGACCTTGGTCAGCACGCCCGGCCGCTTGGCGGCGGCCTCGCGATGCATGTCGAACAGGATGCCGGAAGGGACGTTATAGGCGGCGACGGAATTGTCGCCGATCATCTTCCAGATCTGCGGCGGCTCTGCGGAGGAGGGGCCGGAAGGATAGGAGCCGCAAAGCGTGCGCTTCAGCAAGCCGGGCTTGGCGAGATGGTCGATGCCCTTGATGCCGTACATGTCGCCGGCGGCGATCGGGTGCAGCGTGGTGATCGCCTTCGGATGACCTTCCGTGTCGAAGCGCTCGCCGATCGCGGCAAGCACGGCATCGGGGCAGCCGAGGCCGCTCGACGACGACACCGAGACGACCATGCCGTCCTTGATCAGGCTGGCGGCATGGGCCGCCGAGACGAGCTTGCTCACGCGAGGCTCCCGAGTTGCGGATCGATGGTCACAGCCTTGCCGGTTTTCGAGGATTGCAGCGCGGCTTCGGCCGACGCCAGCGACCAGATGCCGTCCTCGCCGGTGGCGGAAGGCTGGCCTTCGCCGCTGATCGCGGCGTGGAACTGGCGCAGCGAGCGCGTGTAGAGGTCCTCGCGGTCGAAGCTCAGCTCTTCTTCACCCGAGGCGGTGCGCAGCAGCACGGAGCCGACCGGCTTCTGCGTCATCACATTGGTGGCGATCAGCGAGCCTTCCGATCCATGCACCTCGAAGCCGGTGCCGGCGAATTTCGTCGTGAAGCCCTCATGCGATTGCGCAATGACGCCGGACTTGAAGCGCCAGATGCACATGGCGCCGTCCTCCAGCCCGCCGCCGGCCATGCCGGCCGACTGCGTGAAAGCCGATATCTCGACCGGATCGTCGCCGAGCACGAAGCGTAGTGTGTCGGCATCGTGGACGGTAATGTCGAGCACGACGCCGCCACCGGCTTCGGGCCTGGTGATGCGCCAGCCCTGCAGGCTCTCAGGCAGGTAGACGGAATGGAAGACACGCGCGGCGATCGGCTTGCCGATGCGCCCCGCCGCAATCGCCTCGCGCATCGCACGGTGCGCGCCGGCATTGCGCAGATGATGGTTGGTGCCGAACACGATGCCGGCTTTCCTGGCAGCCGCGACCATCTTGCGCGCATCGGCGCTGGTCAGCGCCAGCGGCTTTTCGCACAGCACATGCTTGCCGGCCTCGATCGCGGCAAGCCCCTGTTCGAGGTGCAACTCGTTGGTGGTGGAGATGTAGACGGCGTCGATATCGGCCGCGAGCAACGCATCGAGCGCCGAGACGGCTGTAGGAATGCCGTTTTCCCTGGCATAGGCTTCTGCGCGCTCGGGACTGGAGCTCATCACGGCGGCGACCTCGCCATCGGCCTGCGCGCGAATGGCGTTGATCATGAACTGTCTGGCGATCGTGCTTGCGCCGATCAGGCCCCATCTCACGCTCATGCCGCATCTCCCATTCCAACGCCGCGCGCATTGCGATCCGGGCCGCAACTCTCCCTGATGGCCAGGCTGACCGCGCCGATATGATCCTCGGCGCGCGTCGTGCGCGACTGGATCATCTTCAGCATGACGTGGGCGGCGCGCTCGCCGAGGCCGGCGGTATCGACTGCAACGCTGGTCAGCGCCGGCATGTAGTGTTCCGCTTCGGCCACGTCGTCGAAGCCGACCACGGCAAAATCCGTTCCTGCCTCCAGGCCGCGCTTGCGCAGCGCCAACATGACGCCGAAAGCGACGGCATCGTTGAAGCAAAGGGCGGCCGTCGGCGGCTCAGGTGCCGCAAGGGCGGTCTCAAGGCAAGCCATGCCGCCTCTGCGGCTGGTCTCGCCCTCGACGATGGTCCTGTCAGCGGCAGGAATGCCAAGGGCCTCGCAGGCTTCGAGGAAGCCGCCCAGCCGGTCGTGATAAACCACCAGGTCCGAGGAGCCACCGAAGAAGGCTAATCGGCGATGGCCTTTGCCGATCAGATGCTGGGTGGCGAGATAGGCGCCGCGATGGTTGTCGGGCGCGATTGCCGGGATGCGGCTCTCGGGCAGACGGCGCATGGCAAAGACGATCGGTACGCCGGCCGCCTCGATGCGGCGGAAGGCGCCGGGCGTGGTGCCGCGCGCCGGCGAGACGATCAAGCCGGCGACGCCCTGCTCCATCAGCGACTTCAGCACTTCTTCCTGACGCACAGGGTTTTCCGCCGTGTTGGCGATGAAGGGCACGATACCGGCGGCCTGGAAGACACGCTCCATGCCGACCGCCAGCTCGGCGAAGAAGGGATTGGTGAGGTCGTTGATCACCATGCCGATGACGTTGGAATGCGCCTTGCGCAGATTGGCGGCGCCACGGTTGTAGACATAGCCGACATCCTCGATCGCCTTGCGCACCTTGACCGCTGTCTCAGGCCGGATCAGCCCGCTGCCTTGCAGCACGAGCGATACCGTCGATTTGGACACGCCAGCCTCGCGGGCGATATCCAGGATCGTCGCCTTGGCCCGGCTGGCCATGTCCGTGCTTTCCTCCGCGTTCGGCGTCAAATCTATTGGAACGTTCTAAACATTGCGCCAAACCGGAGTCAATTGGGATTCTTGTGAAATTCAAAAAATTGATGAATGACCCGGCAAATGCTAGGTCGATGGAGCATGATGCAGCATTGAATCGCTTCAGTCACAAGAGTTGTAAAGGTTCTTGATTTATTGGAACGTTCCATTTATAGGCTGCCGCAAAGGGAGATTTCGATGGACATCATCCTGCCTGCGGAGAATGGCGACCGTGTCGCCTACCGGCTGGTTGGCCAACCGGCGGAGCCGATCATCGGCGCGGATTTCCCGCGCGTCGCCTATGCCGCCGCCCATGTCGTCGCCAACCCCTTCGCCATGACCGATCCCTGGTCGCGGCCGGCGGTCGACTGGGACAAGACCATGGCCTTTCGCCATCATTTGTGGCGGCTCGGCTTCTGCATCGCCGAGGCGATGGACACTTCCCAGCGCGGCATGGGTTTCGACTGGGCAAGCGCGAAGGAACTGATCCGCCGCTCGATCGCCGAGGCACGTACGATCAAGGGCGCCGATCTCGCTTCGGGCGCCGGCACCGACCAACTGGCGCCGGCGGCGGCAAGGACCCTGGACGACGTGATCCGTGCCTATGAGGAGCAGTTCGCCTTCATCGAAGGCGAGGGCGGCAAGGCGATCATGATGGCGAGCCGCGCGCTGGCGGCGGTGGCCAAGGGACCGGACGACTACGCGCGCGTCTACGACCGCATTCTCTCACAGGCCTCCGGCAAGGTGATCTTGCACTGGCTGGGCGACATGTTCGACCCGGCGCTCAAGGGCTATTGGGGCAGTCGGGATTTCGAGCCTGCGCTGGAGACGGTCGTTGCCATCATCGAGCGGCATGCCGACAAGGTCGAAGGCATAAAGATATCGCTGCTCGATGCCGGCAAGGAGGTGTTGCTGCGCGACCGCCTCCCTGAAGGCGTGGTGATGTTCACGGGTGACGATTTCAACTACCCGGAATTGATCGCCGGCGACGGCAAGAGGCACTCGCATGCGCTGCTCGGCATCTTCGACGCCATCGCGCCGGTGGCCAACGCCGCGCTGGTGAAGCTCGGCGAGGGCAACCGGGCCGGCTATGACGCGCTGATGGCGCCGACCGTGCCGCTGTCGCGCAAGATCTTCGAGGCGCCGACCGAATATTACAAGGCGGGTATCGTCTTCATGGCCTGGCTGAACGGGCACCAGGATCATTTCGCCATGGTCGGCGGCATGCAGTCGGCGCGCGGCATATGCCACTACGCCGACATCTTTCGCCTCGCCGACCAGGCGGGATTGCTGGCCAACCCTGACCTCGCCGTCGCCAGGATGAAAGCCCTCTGCGCCGTCTCAGGCGTCTGAGCCAGATTGACTTCTATGGGTTAAGTCTTTCCCCGCATCGGGATTTGCCTTCCGCCGGCAAATCTGCAATCGCTTGCCAATTCATGTGGATGAATGCGGCAATGACGGACAAAGTAGCTCTGACTACCGGCGTAACCGGGCAGGACGGGGCCTATCTGGCACAATTGCTGCTTGAGAAGGGCTACATCGGCGCGTCTGAATGAGCGAGCGTCGGCCCGACGCGGGTGGTGAAGACGGAGCCTGAAAACGCGATCTTCCGAAGAATCAGGCGGCGCGTGGCGATGGGCCAGAAGCCGAAAACGGGCCTGGCGATGGCCATGTGGCGGCTCAGGCGGCTGAGAATCCGGGCCGGTTGAGAATATCCTGACCTTGATCGCCGACTGAGCGCGGCAGCTCGGTCTCGCGCCTGTCCTGCGTTGCCGCCGGACACCGGGACCGTCCGTGTCTGTCGCGGTACGGTCCTTCCGACACGGCCGCTGCAGTGTGGCTGATGCGCTCCGTGGTCGCGATCTGAGTTCGGGTGATATGCGGCCTCGCCAGCTCATTCGGCTAGTTCAAAACGCCCCTGAACTCGCTCCTCGATCGCCTTCAGGAACTGGTCGGACGTCGATGTCCATCCAAAGAGTATCTGCACGAGCGTGATCGAGGCGTCATGATTGCTCCTTGAGGCGTCCCAAGCGATGGGCTCGCTGGTGCAATCCGTCAGCAGTATGCAGTGATAGTCCCTGAAGAAGGCATCCCGAATTGTCGATTCCACACACACGCTGGTCGTGCATCCTGTCACGATGAGGTGTTTGATGCCTGCGGTCTTCAGAACAGAATCGAGTTCGGTCTCGTAGAAACCGCTGAATCGCGTTTTGTAGAGGACGACATCCCCCGGCTCTGGCTTGAGGTCGTCAACGATATCTGTTCCCCAGGTGTCGCGGATCAGAATCCGGCTCTCGCTGCCATCCGGGGCTGTCATGCTCTCACCGACCCCAAAGATCTGGAGATGTCGGATACGGTTGGGGGCGTCCGATTTCCCAAGGTCCGAGAGGTCGGAATAATACCCCATTTTCAGATAGACGACGGGCACTCTCAAATCGCGAGCGGCCGCTATTACGCTGGCAGTAGGGCCGACAGCCCGTTGAATCCCGGAGATATCGATTCCAGCTCTGTCGAACATTCCACCTTTGGAGCCGAAGTCATTCTGCATGTCCACGACGAGAACTGCAGCGTTAGCAGTATCAATTAAAATAGGTTGAGGCTTCGCGTCGATGACAAGTGGATGCATTTTTATCCTCCCCCAGCATGAGGGGTCGCTCTTTGCGCCCTTGTCATCATGATCCGCCACCTACATCGCGTCAACAAAGGGGAGCTACATCCCTGCTTGGCGGACTAGAGCAGCGGTTACGTTCAAAACAGCTTTCCCGGCGACTATTGCCACATACTTCGAACCACGATGTCGAGCTTATGGGTTTCAACCCGGAACGCCGCAGATTGCCGAATGCATCCAACAGGAAGCTAGCTTGATGCCTCGCCCATTCCTTAGCGTCAGCAAGGACTGTGAATGTTCTGGTTAAAGGGGCAACGCCCTTCCTGCGAACCTGCACCTGATACTTGTCGCAGTGCTTCCGAATTCTGGCCATGACGAACCCTTTGCTGTGACCAGTTTGTGACCAGCAGCCAAATCAAGGGTCATTCGATGGGATTTGTTTTGATAGCTAAGCTATTGAAAAGCTATCAAAAACTGGATGGTGGGCGTGACAAGGATTGAACTTGTGACCCCTGCAATGTCAATGCAGTGCTCTCCCGCTGAGCTACACGCCCATCCGAAGCCGCGCATACACCATTTTTGGTCCGGCGCGTCAATAGCAGGAATTGTGAAAAGAAGCTCCGTTTTGCCGCACCGGCGGAAGCGCCGCCTGTGCGGAAAATATCTCAGGCCGCCTGAAGCATCTTCTCGACCTCGTTGACGAGGTCGCGCAGATGGAATGGCTTCGACAGCACCTTGGCGTCCTTGGGCGCCTTGGAATCCGGATTGAGCGCGACGGCGGCAAAACCGGTGATGAACATGACCTTGAGGTCCGGATCGATCTCGGTGGCGCGGCGGGCAAGCTCGATGCCGTCCATCTCCGGCATGACGATGTCGGTCAGAAGCAGCGAGAAAGGCTCCTCGCGCAGCCGCTCATAGGCGCTGGCGCCATTGTCGAAATCGCTTACCTGGTAACCGGCACGCTCCAGCGCCTTGACGAGGAACCGGCGCATATCGTCGTCGTCTTCCGCCAGCAGAATGCGTGCCATCATATCCCGTCCGAATCACCCGCCCCAAGCCTGCCGCCGGGCAAGCCCGTTAACCATCCTGTATATGAGGAGGAGACGGTAAACATCAAGTGAACATTGGCCTTGTCCCGCCCGCTTCGACTGTCCGTTTCGTGGGCTGAGATGCTGGACATGACGGGCGCAAGATGGCAGTTTTGCGTCATGATGCAGTGCTGTTTCCTGGTTCGTTCAAATTGAAGACGGCAGCCGAGGATTTTTCGGTCGTACCACCCTTCGAAATCCGATTGGGCGCCGAGCAACGCGTACCTTTCCTGTTCAATTCGCCGCATAGCGGCCGCCACTATCCCGAGCGCTTCCTGGCCATGGCGCGGCTCGACCGCAACGCCATACGCCGGTCGGAGGATTGCTATGTCGATGAATTGTTCGGCGGCGCCGTCGCGCTCGGCGCGCCGATGCTGGCGGCGAATTTCCCGCGCGCCTATCTGGACGTCAACCGCGAGCCGTGGGAACTCGATCCGCGCATGTTCGCGGAGCCGGTGCCGTCCTTCTGCAACATCCGTTCTGCCCGCGTCGCGGGCGGGCTGGGCACGGTGCCGAAGCTGGTAGGAGAGGGGCTCGACATCTATCCCGGGCGCCTGCCTCTGGCCGAGGCCGTGGGGCGCATAGAGGCCGTCTACAAGCCGTATCACGAGACGCTGAAGCGGCTGCTGACCAGAACCCATGCCCGCTTCGGCTATGCCGTGCTGATCGATTGCCATTCAATGCCGGCCAGCATCCGCGTCGGCGACAACGGGGCGCGGCCGGATTTCATCATCGGCGACCGTTTCGGCATTTCCGCGACCGCGGCTCTGACCGAGACGGCGATCGGCCTGCTGACGGGCATGGGCTACGCGGTCGCGCACAACAAGCCTTATGCCGGCGGCTTCATCACCGAGCATTACGGGCGGCCGGCGCGTCATCTCCACGCGCTGCAGATAGAGGTCAATCGCGGACTTTACATGAACGAGCGGACGTTCCAGAAGTCGGCCGGCTTCGACGCGCTTGCCGACGACCTGGCGCGGTTTTCGGCCGAGCTGATGTCGATGCCCGACCATAATTTCGTCGACCTGCCGCTCGCCGCGGAATGATCGCAACCCGACGATTCGCGGCTTAAAAAAAGACCGCGTCGTTTTCACGACACGGTCGAAGTCTAGGGAGGAAACGCCCAAGGAGGGCATGGACAGGATAAGCTGTCCGAGAACAAAACTATTGTGCGATGCACAAATGTCAATCGACTTCGGGCTTTTTTAATTCAATATGATGTGCAAATTCCGTTTCGGCGGCTGAGGTGTGACATTCGGGCAACAAATGCGCGGCGCCTGATCGGCCTTTGCGTCTTTGCTCCGGGCAGAAACGGCGGCTGCCGACGGCTGCCGCAATGGGGAGAGCGAGTTGGATATCAGTATTGATTTCATGCGGCGCATCGCGCGTGCCGCCGCGGCCGAGACCTTGCCGCGCTTCCGCAGCCAGGGCGAGGTCACCAACAAACAAGCCGAAAGCTTCGATCCGGTGACGGAGGCCGACCGCGAGGCCGAGCGGGCGATCCGGGCGCTTATCTCAGCGGAATACCCCGATCACGGCATCCTCGGCGAGGAGCATGGCAGCGAGAATATTTCGAGCCGGCATGTCTGGGTCATCGACCCGATCGACGGCACGCGCGCCTTCATTTCCGGCCTGCCGGTCTGGGGAACGCTAGTCGGACTGACGGTCGACGGCGATGCCGTCGCGGGCCTGATGTCGCAACCCTTCACCGGCGAGCTGTTCTATGCCAATGCGTCCGGCTCGCACTACGAAGGCCCGGGCGGCCCGCGCAAGCTCGCGACGCGCAAGACGACGGAGCTTTCGCAGGCGACGCTGTTCACCACCACGCCGGCGCTGTTCAAGGGCGAGGCGCGCAGCCGCTACGACCAGTTCGAGAAGCAGGTGCAACTCGCCCGCTACGGCACGGACTGCTACGCCTTCGCGATGATAGCGGCGGGAAGCGTCGACATTGTCGCCGATCCAGGCTTGAAACCCTACGACATCGTGGCGCTGATCCCGATCATCGAGAAGGCGGGCGGCGTGGTCACCACATTCGAGGGCGGGCCGGCGGAAAAGGGCGGCGACATACTGGCGGCGGCGACGCCGGAATTGCACGCCGCGGCGATGGCAGCGTTGCGCGGCTGAGCATCTCTAAAGCGCGTCGCGCTGAAATGGATTCAGCGACGCGCTTTAAGCCTTTGTTTTGATGCATGTCGTTATCCCAGAACCGCTACGCACTTCTGGGCGACGTGCATCAGGCGTTGGTGGACGAAGCGCCCGCGAGACGCAGGCCCCATAGGATGAGGGCGAAAGAGATCAGGCCGGTCGGCGCGGACGAATACCCTATCCCTTTGATCACGCCTTCCTGGAAGGCACTCCAATGGAAGGCTCCGGCCGCCAGCGGCATTGTCTCGTTGCCGGCCCCCCAGATGCTGGCCATTACATAGGCGGCCAGGATGGCCAAGGCCGAATAGATCAGGAACCAGAATGCAACCCGTGACATCGCGGCGCCGAGATTGAGCCTGGGCCACATGAGACCCAGCGCCAGCAGGAGAACGCCCTGCAGGCCGCTGAGCGTGTGCGCGGACAGTCCGAGCCGCGGCGCGGCGAGGTACGGGATCGCAAACCCTTCGAAGGACGAAAACAGCAGGAGGGCGACGCCGATCTGCAGCAGGCGATGGCCCTGACGCGATAGCGGGCTCGATGCGTTCATGTTCTCTCCTCCCGGTCCCTGTCGACTGGCGTATGACCTCCTGGACAGCAACCTAGCGCTCGGCGCCCGAACGGGAATAAGCCGAGGCGGCGAAGTTCGCCCATCGGTCGGGGAGCCACGCTGCGGACTGGCTCTCAGGACGGGCGTGCTGCCGAGCCGGTCAGGGGACGTCGCCGGTGCCCGGAATGAACGCATCGAAGGCCGCGAGCAACTGCTCGCGGAAAAGATCCTTCTCCTGCAGGATCTCGTGATGGGCGCCGTCGATCATCAACAGCGAGCCGACGCGCAGCCGCCTGGCATAGGCCTCCACCGCCTTGGTCGACACGACCTGGTCGGCGCCGGCGGCGACGATCAGCATCGGCACCCGGATCCTTGCCATGAAATCGGGATCGCTGACGGCTTCCGCGGCTTCGGCGGCGGCCTTCAGCCAGCGGATGGTCGGACCACCGAGACCCAACTGCGGCCAAGCCCTGTAGATGTCCGTGTTGCGCCGGTAGCGCTCCGGATCGGAGGTTACCTTGTTGATTTCGAAGGGCGTCGGCAATTTCGGACGCGGCCCCAAGGCGGCATAGAGGCGGCCGAGGCCCAGCGCGCAGAACACCGCGCAGACGCGCCGTATGGTGGTTATCGAAACTTGCAAGTCGGGCACGGCCAGGAAGGGCGCGATCAGCACCATGCGCCGCACCCGGTTGACCATCGACGGCGAGGCAAGCAGCGCAATCACCGCTCCGGTCGAATGGGCGAGAATGTAATAGGGGCCGCGGCAATCCGGCAGCACGATCTCCTCGAAGAACTGCTCAAGGTCGCCGGTGTAGTCGCAGAAGCTGCGGACATAGCCGCGCTGCCGGTCGCGCAGCAGGCGGCTGGAATCGCCCTGGCCGCGCCAGTCGAGGATGGCAACGCCGAAGCCGCGGCCGGCGAGGTCGCGGATGGTTTCGAAATATTTCTCGATGCACTCGTTGCGGCCGGTAAGCACCACCACCGTGCCCTGCAGCGGGCGGGCGACCGCAGCGAAGACGCCATAGCGGATCTTCCTGCCGTCGCGGGTTGGGAAAAAGCCACCGGCGGCATGCTCAGGCGGCGGATTGCCCTCGGTGTGGTGGAAAAGGTCCGTCATTCGGCGCTTCGTAGATTGTTCTTTGCCCGAACGGGCCAGGCGTTGCCATGGTGATAGACGGCCATGCGCCAAAAGCAAAGGCGTTGCGGGATTTGCGCGCGGCTTTCACCGAGCTCGAAACGGGGAAGGCCGGAAGCGCCTGCGGCGCGCTTCCGGCCTCTGTCGATCCGGGAGGAAGGGACGTTGCACCCGGTTCGGCCTCGTCGCGGCGCCCCGATCGAGGCGCCGCATGTCCGTATTCTTGGGCGCAGCCTAGCCAGGCCAGGCTGAACGGATGCCGAAGCCGCGGTTCATCTGGCGTTCATCGGGCGGAAAGATCGAAGGGAAGTTGATCGCGCGAAGTTCTTGAAATGGGCTTTTGCGCTTCCCAAATGGAGATTGTGGCCGCCGATGTCGGGGCCGCTGGCCTATCCGGAACGCCTTTCGAGGGTTTCGCACCGGGTCATACGCAAACCATGTTGCTCAACAGGAGAACACACCATGCGTCACGTTGATTTTTCCCCGCTTTATCGTTCGACCGTCGGCTTCGACCGGCTGTTCACCATGCTCGATACGCTCGGCCAGCCCGAGAGCGCGCAGACCTATCCGCCCTATAACATCGAGCGCACCGGCGAGAACGCCTATCGTATCTCGATGGCGGTTGCCGGCTTCTCGGAAGACGAGATCTCGATCGAGGCGCACCGCAATGTGCTGACCGTCAAGGGCGAGCGCAAGGAAGAGAACAACGGCGAGGGTTCCGAGTTGCTCTATCGCGGCATTGCCTCGAGGGCCTTCGAGCGCCGCTTCCAGCTCGCCGACCACGTCGAGGTCGAGGGCGCCACGCTGAAGAACGGCCTGCTCTTCGTCGACCTCAAGCGCAACATCCCCGACGAGCTCAAGCCGCGCAAGATTGCGATCACCTCGTCTTCGGACAAGGCCAAGCAGATCGAGGCCAAGGCTGCCGCGTAACCCGCGAGCTCCATCTGGAAATACGTCTCCCTCCCGAGACGAAAGCGGCGTCGAAAGGCGCCGCTTTTTTGTGCCATGGGCAACGGATCGTTCTGGCTCTTTTGGAGCCAGTATTGTCCTTCCATGAAGGGCAATGTCTGATTTTTCCCTGGCCCTCACCTGCACGGTTGCAATCACCTTCCTGCTGGCGGGGATCGTCAAGGGCGTGACCGGCATGGGCCTGCCGACGCTGGCGATGGGATTGCTGGGCACGGTAATGCCGCCGGTCGCTGCCGCGTCGCTGCTCATCGTGCCGTCTTTCGTCACCAATGTCTGGCAGCTCTTCGCCGGCCCGAGCTTTGCATCGATCCTGCGGCGACTCTGGCTGATGATGGCGGGCATCGTGATCGGCACCGTTATAGGCTCGCGGCTGCTGGCCAGCGACAATGTCAAATGGACGACCGCCGGCCTCGGCGCGGCATTGATCGCCTATGCCGCCTACAGCCTGCTGGCACGACAGCCCGCAGTTCCGGCGGGAGCCGAGCGCTGGTCTTCGCCGGTCGTGGGCTTCCTCACGGGGCTGGTCACCGGGGGCACGGGCGTCTTCGTGGTGCCCGCCGTGCCCTATATCCAGGCGCTCGGATTGAGCCGGGACGATCTCATCCAGGCGCTCGGCCTTTCCTTCACCGTCTCTACCATCGCGCTGGCGATAGGGCTCGCATCGCATGGCGCCTTCGAGCCTGGACATCTGGCGATGTCCTCGCTTGTCGTGCTGCCGGCCTTGCTTGGCATGTGGCTCGGGCAGGTCCTGCGGCAGCGGATCAGCCCGGCGGCATTCCGCCGCTGGTTCCTGATTTTTCTGATCCTGCTTGGCTCCGAACTGTTGCTGAGGCCCTGCCTCGCCTGATCATTCGGAGAGCAGTTGACCGAGACGATCGATCTCTCGCGTCGTGGTCGCGAAGCTTGCGACGAAGCGGTAGATCGCTTCACCGTCGCCGAGATGGCCGTCAAAACCCTGCGGCACGCCCCATTCATAGAATTTGGCGCCGGCGGCCTGCAGCTTTTCGGCAACCGCGCGGTCAAGGATGGCGAACACTTCGTTGGCCTGCGGCAGCCAGGCGAGCTTGCCTGCCGGCGAGTCCTCGATGGTCTCGGCCAGATGTGCGGCCATCGCATTGGCGTGGTGCGCCATCCTCAGCCACAGGTCGTCGCTGAGATAGGCTTCGAACTGGGCCGAGATGAAGCGCGCCTTGGAAAAAGTCTGACCGGCGCGCTGGCGCAGCAGGCGCAGGTCGCCGCCGACATCGGGGTTCAGAATCACCACGGCATCGGCCATCCAGCAGCCGTTCTTGGTGGCGCCGAAGGAGATGAGATCGACGCCGCTTTTCCAGGTCATTTCAGCAGGAGTCACGCCAGTCGCCGCGATCGCATTTGCAAAGCGCGCGCCGTCCATATGCAGTGGCAGCTTATGCCTGCGGCTGACCTCGGCGATCGCGTTGACGTCGTCGACGGTATAGACTGTGCCGACCTCGGTCGCCTGGGTGATCGTCACCGCCATTGGCTGGCCGGCGGGCGCAAGATCCTGCGAATAGCGCTTTATAGCCCGATCGAGAGCCTCCGGGTTCATGCGTCCCAGAGGTCCCGGGACCGGCGCCATGCGCGCGCCGCCGGTGTAGAAGCCCATCGCGCCGAATTCGTCGACATTCATATGCGCTTCGGAATGGCAAAGGGCGATGCCCCCGATACGGTTCAACGCCGCCATCGACAGCGCGTTGGCCGCGGTGCCGGTGGCGACGAAGAACACCTGAACTTCACGCTCGAAGACCTCGCTGAAGCGACGATAGACGGCGCGGTCCAACTCGCCGTCACCATAGGCGCTCGCGATGCCGGCCGCGTGGCGGGAAAGATTGGCCGAAATGTCGGGATGGACGCCCGCCCAGTTGTCGGATGCAAAGAACATCGAGAGGTCCGTATCGTGATTGGCAAAAGCGGCGCGACTTGACTGCTTTGGCGTCCGATGCGCAAGAGCCAATCATTGGCAAAGCTGTGAAGCCAGCCGGCGGCCGCACATGGTTGCGACCAAAGCTTACATTTCTCGATCCCGTCACGAAATTTTGTGTCGCGGCGAGGCCAAGATTTTTGTGAATCGGTCTTGTGCAGGCCCCCGAATTCTGCCATAAAAAATTTAGGACAGTAGTGCTGTCTTATTTTGTCGCACAAAACAGGCTGGACTGGCGTATCATCGATGCCATTCCGGCCATTGTCGCGAGCGGCGGGTAGACGGCTCCGCTCTGGCCTGTACGATACCGGATGCGAACCGGGCGTATGGCCGCATGGTTCGGCAAGAATTTCGCGAGACGTGCAGCAAGGATGAAGGGGAAGCATTGTGCTTCCCAAGGCAAACCAGCGCCCTAAGGGAAATCACCGCCAAAGGGTGCGGAACGGAGGACAGGACGATGACGGAACTGACGCGATCTGCGATCAACGGCCAGGCCGCGCAGACGAAAGCGGCAGTTGTCAAAAATCCGACTCGCGCGACCAACGGCCCGACTACCGGCTTGACCGCGCAAGGGCTCTATGATCCGCGCAACGAGCATGACGCCTGCGGCGTCGGCTTCATCGCCAACATGAAGGGCGTGAAGTCGCACCAGATCGTCGAGGACGGCCTGGCGATGCTGGAAAACCTCACCCATCGCGGCGCCGTCGGTGCCGATCCGCTGGTCGGCGACGGCGCCGGCGTGTTGGTGCAGATTCCGGACCACTTCTTCCGTGAGGAGATGGCGGCCAAGGGCGTCGAACTGCCCCCCGCCGGCCAGTACGGCGTCGGCCACTGGTTCATGCCGCAGGACGCGGCCCTTCGCGCCCATATCGAGGACATCATAGCCGAATCGGCGCAGTCGGAAGGGCTGCCGCTCATCGGCTTCCGCGACGTGCCGGTCGACAATTCGTCATTGTCGAAGGCGCCGGAGATCGTCGCGTCCGAGCCGTTCCATCGTCAGGTGTTCATCGGCCGTACTGCCGACATTCCGGACGACGAGGAGTATGAAGCGAGGCTCTATCTCCTGCGCAAGGTTATCTCGGGCCGCATCTATGCCGAGAATGACAACAAGGACATCGGTTCCTACTGCGTGTCGCTGTCGGCGCGCACCATCGTCTACAAGGGTATGTTCCTCGCCTACCAGGTCGGGGCCTATTACAAGGACCTCAACGACCCGCGTTTCGAGACGGCGCTGATCCTCGTCCACCAGCGCTTTTCGACCAACACGTTCCCGTCATGGAAGCTGGCGCATCCCTACCGCATGGTCGCGCATAACGGCGAGATCAACACGGTGCGCGGCAACAACAACTGGATGGCGGCGCGCCAGGCCTCGGTCGATTCCGAGCTGTTCGGCAACAATATCTCGAAGCTGTGGCCGATCTCCTATGAAGGCCAGTCGGACACGGCGTGCTTCGACAATGCGCTCGAGTTCCTGTTCCAGGGTGGCTACAGCTTAAGCCACGCCATGATGATGCTGATCCCGGAAGCCTGGGCCGGCAACAAGCTCATGGATCAGGACCGCAAGGCCTTCTACGAATACCATGCAGCTCTGATGGAGCCGTGGGACGGGCCGGCGGCAGTCGTCTTCACCGACGGACGCCAGATCGGCGCGACGCTCGACCGCAACGGTCTGCGGCCGGCGCGCTACATCGTCACCGACGACGACCGCGTCATCATGGCTTCGGAAGCCGGCGTGCTGCCAGTGCCGGAGGAAAAGATCGTGCAGAAGTGGCGACTGCAGCCCGGCCGCATGCTGCTGATCGATCTTGCCAAGGGCCGCATCATTTCCGACGAGGAGATCAAGTCGGAGATCGCGACCAGGCACCCCTACAAGACCTGGCTCGCCAACACGCAGCTCATCCTCGAAGACCTGAAGCCGGTCGAGCCGCGGGCGCTGCGCAAGGACGTCAGCCTGCTCGATCGCCAGCAGGCCTTCGGCTACACGCAGGAAGACACCAAGCTTCTGATGGCGCCGATGGCCACCACCGGCCAGGAAGCGGTCGGCTCGATGGGCACCGACACGCCGATCTCGGCGATGTCGGACAAGTCGAAGCTGCTCTACACCTATTTCAAGCAGAACTTCGCCCAGGTCCCCACCCCGCCGATCGACCCGATCCGCGAGGAGCTGGTGATGAGCCTGGTGTCCTTCATCGGGCCGCGGCCGAACATCTTCGATCTGGTCGGCACGTCGCGCCGCAAGCGGCTGGAAGTGCGCCAGCCGATCCTGACCAATGGCGATCTCGAAAAGATCCGCTCCATCGGCCACACCGAGGACCGTTTCGACACCAAGACGATCGATATCACCTATGGCTCGAACGAGGGCGCGGCCGGCATGCAGGGCGCCATCGACCGGCTCTGCGAGCGGGCCGAGGCGGCGGTCGCCGGCGGCTACAACATCATCATCCTGTCCGACCGCCAGGTCGGGCCGGACCGGATCGCCATTCCCGTGCTTCTCGCCACCGCGGCGGTGCACCACCACCTGATCCGCAAGGGCCTGCGCACTGCGGTCGGGCTGGTCGTGGAATCCGGCGAGCCGCGGGAAGTGCATCATTTCTGCTGCCTGGCCGGCTACGGCGCCGAGGCGATCAACCCTTATCTCGCCTTCGACACGCTGCTCGACATGCACAAGCGCGGCGAGCTGCCGGAAGAGGTCGACGAATATGAAGTCGTCTCCCGCTACATCAAGTCGATCGGCAAGGGCATCCTCAAGGTGATGTCCAAGATGGGCATCTCGACCTATCAGTCCTATTGCGGCGCGCAGATCTTCGACGCCATCGGGCTCAAGTCGGATTTCGTCGAGAAATACTTCACCGGCACCGCGACGCTGATCGAAGGCGTCGGGCTGGACGAGATCGCGACCGAGACGCTCAGCCGTCACACAGACGCCTTCGGCAACGACCCTGTGCTGCGCAACAATCTCGAGGTCGGCGGCGAGTACATGTTCCGCATGCGTGGCGAGGCGCATATGTGGTCGCCGGACGCGGTTGCGACCTTGCAGCATGCCGTGCGCCAGGGCTCCTGGGACACGTTCAAGGAATATTCGGCGCAGATCGACAGCGCGACCGCGCGCGCGCAGACCATACGCGGCCTGTTCAAGATCAAGTTGGCGGAAGAGACCGGCCGCAAGACGGTCGCGCTCGACGACGTCATGCCGGCGGCCGAGATCGTCAAGCGCTTCTCGACCGGAGCGATGTCCTTCGGCTCGATCTCCAGGGAAGCGCACACCACGCTGGCGCGCGCCATGAACACCATCGGCGGCAAGTCGAACACCGGCGAGGGCGGCGAGGAGGCCGACCGCTATCTGCCGCTGCCCGGCGGCGGCAAGAACCCGGAACGCTCGGCGATCAAGCAGGTGGCGTCGGGGCGGTTCGGCGTGACGGCGGAGTATCTGGTCAATTCCGACGTCATGCAGATCAAGGTGGCCCAAGGCGCCAAGCCCGGCGAGGGTGGCCAGTTGCCCGGCCACAAGGTCGACGCCACCATCGCCAAGGTCAGGCATTCGACGCCCGGCGTCGGCCTGATCTCGCCGCCGCCGCATCACGACATCTATTCGATCGAGGATCTGGCGCAGCTGATTTATGACCTGAAGAACGTCAATCCGGCGGCCGACGTCTCGGTCAAGCTGGTGTCGGAGGTCGGCGTCGGCACGGTCGCGGCGGGCGTCGCCAAGGCGCGCGCCGACCACATCACCATCTCCGGCTATGACGGCGGCACCGGCGCTTCGCCGCTGACCTCGCTCAAGCATGCCGGCAGCCCGTGGGAAATGGGCCTTGCCGAAACGCATCAGACGCTGGTGCTCAACGGCTTGCGCTCCCGCGTGGCGCTGCAGGTCGACGGCGGCCTGCGCACCGGCCGCGACGTCATCATCGGTGCGCTGCTCGGCGCCGACGAGTTCGGCTTCTCGACCGCGCCGCTGATCGCGGCCGGCTGCATCATGATGCGCAAGTGCCACCTGAACACCTGCCCGGTGGGCGTGGCGACGCAGGACCCGGTGCTGCGCAAGCGCTTCAAGGGCACGCCGGAACACGTCATCAACTTCTTCTTCTACGTTGCGGAAGAGGTGCGTGCGCTGCTCGCCGAAATGGGCTTCACCCATCTCGACCAGATCATCGGCGACACCGACCTTCTGGAGAAGCGCGACGTGATCCAGCATTGGAAGGCGCGCGGACTCGACTTCTCGAAGATGTTCTTCAAGCCCGATGCGCCGCACGAGGCGCTGCACTGGACCGAACGGCAGAAGCATCCGATCGACGACGTGCTCGACCGCAAGCTGATCGAGCTGGCGAAGCCGGCGCTCGAAGCCAAGCAGCCGGTGACCATCGAGCTGCCGATCCGCAATGTCGACCGCTCCGCCGGCGCGATGCTGTCGGGCGAAGTGGCCAAGCGCTTCAAGCACAAGGGGCTGCGCGAGGACACGATCAGCGTCAAGCTCACCGGCACGGCTGGCCAGTCCTTCGGCGCGTTTCTCGCGCGCGGCGTTTCCTTCGAACTGGTCGGCGCCGGCAACGACTATGTCGGCAAGGGCCTGTCGGGCGGCCGCATCGTCATCCGGCCGCCGGAAGAGGCCAAGATCATAGCTGCCGAATCTATCATCGTCGGCAACACGGTGCTCTACGGCGCGACCGAGGGCGAGGCCTATTTCGCCGGTGTCGCCGGCGAGCGCTTCGCGGTGCGAAATTCCGGCGTCGTCACCGTCGTCGAAGGCGTCGGCGACCATGGCTGCGAATACATGACCGGCGGCATCGTCGTCGTCATCGGCAAAACGGGGCGCAACTTCGCCGCCGGCATGTCGGGCGGCGTCGCCTATGTGCTGGACGAGAGGGGCGATTTCGCCGAGCGCTGCAACATGGCGATGGTCGAGCTGGAGCCGGTTCCGGAAGAGGACGACCTGATGGAGAAGCTGCTCCATCACGGCGGCGACCTCGACCACAAGGGACGCGTCGACGTCTCCGGCGACATGACCAGCCACGACGAGGAGCGGCTCTATCAGCTGATCTCGAACCACGTCCATTACACGGGCTCGGTGCGCGGCCGCGAGATCCTCGACAACTGGGCAAGCTTCCGGCCGAAATTCCGGAAAATCATGCCGGTCGAGTATCGCCGCGCGCTGATCGAGATGGAACGCATGCGCATGAGCGTGGCGGCGGAATAGGCTTCGGGCATGGCCGGGGGAGATAATGCCCCGGCCGGCATCCTCACCAACAATCCTGACCTCGGAACCAAGGTTGCCACGGCGGCCTTATGAGGTTAACGGGTGCGCCGACAAGCTAGGCATTCGAGCGTGCCTTCGGACAGCAGGGACTGGACTATGGGCAAGGTAACAGGGTTTCTCGAAATCGACCGGCAGGTGCACAAGTACCAGCCTGCCTCGGATCGCATCCGGCACTTCCGTGAATTCACGCTGCCGATGTCGGACAAGGAGGTCGAGAAACAGGCGGCGCGCTGCATGGATTGCGGCATTCCGTACTGCCATGGGCCGACCGGCTGCCCGATCCACAACCAGATCCCGGACTGGAACGACCTCGTCTACAACGGCGACTGGGACAGCGCGATCCGCAACCTGCATTCGACCAACAATTTCCCGGAGTTCACCGGCCGCATCTGCCCGGCGCCGTGCGAGGAAGCCTGCACGCTGAACCTCGAGGACATTCCGGTCGCCATCAAGACGATCGAGCAGGCGATCGCCGACAAGGCTTACGAGACCGGCCACATCCGGCCCTATCCGCCGGAGAAGAAGACCGGCAAGCGCGTCGCCGTCATCGGCTCCGGGCCGGCAGGAATGGCCGCCGCCCAGCAGCTCGGCCGCGCCGGTCACGACGTGCATGTCTATGAGCGCGAGAGCCGGCCGGGCGGACTGATGCGCTACGGCATTCCCGACTTCAAGATCGAGAAGCATTACATCGACCGCCGCATCGAGCAGATGCAGGGCGAGGGCGTGACTTTCCATTGCGGCGTCAATGTCGGTGTCGACAAGCCTGTTGCGGAGCTCCTCGCCGAGTACGACGCCGTGCTCTATTGCGGCGGCTCGGAAACGCCGCGCCCCGCCAACATTCCGGGCGACGATCTCAGCGGCGTCTACGATGCGATGCCCTATCTGGTCCAGCAGAACCGCCGCGTCGGCGGCGAGCCGATCCAGTCGGTGGCCTGGCCCTCGCATCCAATCATCGCCGGCGGGCAGCATGTGGTGGTCGTCGGCGGCGGCGACACCGCGTCCGACTGCATCGGCACCGCCTTCCGGCAAGGCGCGGTCCGCGTGACACAACTCGACATCCGTCCGCAGCCGCCGGAGAAGGAAGACAAGCTCGCTGTCTGGCCTTACTGGGCGACCAAGATGCGCACATCCTCCTCGCAGGCCGAAGGCGCCGAGCGCGAATTCCAGGTGGCGACGCTCGAATTCATCGGCGAGGACGGCCAGCTGACCGGCGTCCGCTGCTGCGAGGTCGACGAGAAGCGCAAGCCTGTTCCCGGCACCGAATTCGTCATACGTGCCGATCTCGCCTTCATCGCCATCGGCTTTGCCGGTCCGGTGAACGACAGCGTGATGAAGGAACTCGACGGGCAGATAAAGGTCGTCACCGACAGTCGCCGCTCGAGGAACGTCGAGGCCAACGACCGCGACTACAAGACCAGCGTCGACAAGCTCTACACGGCGGGCGACGTGCGCCGCGGCCAGTCGCTGGTGGTGTGGGCGATCCGCGAAGGCCGCCAGGCGGCGCGCGCGATCGACGAAGCGCTGATGGGGTCGACGGTACTGCCTCGTTAGCGATTGATTGCCGTGGTCGTGTCCGACGATGCGGTGGGCGTCTTCGGCGGCCAGGAGAAATCGTCGGCGCGGCCGGGCGAGGCGGCGGGCGCCTTGCCTTCGACGGTCAGCTTTTCACCCGGCAGGTTCGGATCGGCCTTGGCGGGCGGCGCG
>NZ_JHQR01000007.1 GCF_014843825.1 Mesorhizobium silamurunense | reverse complement strand
GCCTGGCCGCCGCGCCGCCGCTGGCGCCGCGTCCGCGCCGACCACCCGACGCTTCCTGTTCGACTGCCGCGTTATCGCTCATGATCGTTCTTCCTATAGATTGGCCTGAATTGGCTCGCGGCCGGTTTGCCGCCGCTTCTTGCCGGATCGTAGCCATGCACCCTATTGGAAACGGCCCGCCAGCGCCAACGCCTGTCGCAAAATCGACAAGAAAAGCGCCAACTTTTCAGTCGCTTTCCTTTTGCGGGAAGTCGCAAATCAGCTATGGCTACCTTGCCCTCGCGGGTTAGGTATTGGCCATCGATTTTTAGGCTGCCGCAGTCATTCCGAGCAGCAAGGAGCCCGAGGAAAAAATGTCCGACGACGAGATCATCCTTTCCGAGCTTTCCGACGAGGAACTCGTGCAGCAGATGCATGACGACCTTTATGACGGGCTGAAGGAAGAGATCGAGGAAGGCACCAACATCCTTCTCGAGCGCGGCTGGCAGCCCTATACCGTGCTGACCGAAGCGCTGGTCGAAGGCATGCGCATTGTCGGCGAGGATTTCCGCGACGGCATCCTGTTCGTGCCGGAAGTGCTGCTCTCGGCCAACGCCATGAAGGCCGGCATGGCGATCCTCCGCCCGCTGCTTGCCGCCACCGGCGCGCCCAAGCAGGGCAAGATGGTGATCGGCACCGTCAAGGGCGACATCCACGACATCGGCAAGAACCTCGTCGGCATGATGATGGAGGGCGCCGGCTTCGACGTCATCGACCTCGGCATCAACAACGCAGTCGAGAAATATCTCGATGCCATCGAACAGCACCAGCCCGACATCATCGGCATGTCGGCGCTGCTCACCACCACCATGCCCTACATGAAGGTCGTCATCGACACCATGAAGGAAAAGGGCATCCGCGACGACTATGTCGTGCTGGTCGGCGGTGCGCCGCTCAACGAGGAATTCGGCAAGGCCGTCGGCGCCGACGCCTATTGCCGCGACGCCGCAGTGGCGGTCGAGACCGCCAAGGACTACATGAAGCGCAAGCACAACGTCCGCGCTACGGCCTGACCCAAGGCATCAGGATGGACCAAAAAAGCCGCGCCTTGCAGCGCGGCTTTTTTGTTCCCAGATGATGGACGAGGCTGCAGATCAGTTGACAGTGTCTTTGACAGCTCTTGCGGTCGATTTGACATCTTTGCCGACACCCCGAATGGTGTTGGCGCAGGCCGTGAGGGCAAGCGCGCAGGCAAGGATGGCCATCGGCGCAATGCGTAGCAGTTTCATGGACGGTGTCTCCCTGGACAGATATTAGCCCCGCAGCGAAAGCCGGCTCGACTTGGTCAAAACGCAAAAAACGAAACCGAATCAAGCAGACAGGCTGCTCGTCATCGCCTGCGGGATGATTGCGCGCGAAGTTTTGGCCGTCAAGGAGCGGCTCGGCCTCGACCATCTCGATCTGACCTGCCTGCCGGCCGAATTCCACTTCTATCCGGACCGCATCGCGCCGGCCATGGACAAGGCGATCGAGAAGGCCAAGGCCGAAGGTTATCGGCATATCTTCGTCGGCTATGCCGATTGCGGCACGGGCGGCATTCTCGACCGCGTGATCGAAAAGCACGGCGTCGAGCGCATGGCGGGCCCGCACTGCTTTGCCTTCTACCAGGGCATGGACGCCTATGCGAAGGTCGCCGACGACGACATGATGTCGTTCTACATGACCGACTTCCTCTGCCGCCAGTTCGATGCCTTCTTCATCAAGCCGCTCGGCCTCGACCGGCATCCCGAGCTGATCAAGGACTATTTCGGCAACTACGAGAAGCTGATTTATCTAGCCCAGACCGACGATCCGGAGCTCGACAAGGTCGCCGAGAAAGCCGCGGCCATGCTCGGCCTCGTCTATGAACGCCGCTCGACCGGCTATGGCGACCTGACCAGTGAACTTGCGCGGGCGGTGGCCAGCGCCTGAGGGTTTCACACCTCCGCTTCGAGCGCCGCCAGCACATCGGCAAAACTCGTCTTGCAGACGAAGCCGAGCCGTTGCCTCGCCCGTGACGGGTCGTAGACGCGGTCGATCGAGGAGAACATCGTCCAGCCCTTCCTCGCATAAAGTCTGGGATAATCCGGGAAGCAGCGCGCGACGACGACCGGCGCGTCGGCGATCAGTTCGGCGCAATCCTGCGGCCGGAACGGTGTCGGCGCCGAGACGATGAAGAGGTCGAAACCAAGCTGCGGCGCTTTCTCCAATGCCGCGATATGGGCCTCCGCCGCATCCTCCACCGTCAACCGCCTGAACAGCAGCTCGTTGGCCTTGGTGTTGGCATCCGACTGCTCAATCGCATGCGCCATGTCGTCGGCCTCGGGAAAGAAGCGGGCTGTCCGCAACACCACCACCGACAACCTATGCTCGACATGATAGAGCCGGCAAAGATGCTCGGCCGAGAGTTTCGTCTGGCCATAGATGTTGCGCGGCTCCGGCGACATGTCTTCCGTCAGCCAGGCGGCCTTACGCGCGCCGCCCTGGAAGCCAGCGCGGATCGCTTGTGAAATCATCAGCGATGTCGTCGAGGTGAAGATGAAACGCGGAACGTCCGACGCCACAGCCGCGTCGAGCAGGTTGACTGTCCCTTGCAAGTTTGTCGCGACGAAGTCCGAATTTTCATAGTGCTCGATGTTCGGCTTGTGCAGCGCGCCGCTGTGGATGATGGCCTCGATGCCGTTCTCGCGGACAATCCGCATGACGAGGTCGCGATCGGCAATCGAGCCCGGCACCTGAGTTTCTAAAGACGGAACCGGGTCGAGGCCGATCACCTCATGGCCAAGGCCGCGCAGACGCGGCGCGAGCGCGCTGCCCAGCCAGCCGGACGATCCTGTGAGCAAGATACGCATCGATCAAACCGCCATTTCCGCTCCCACGCTGTTAAGCACGGATGACAGCAGCCCGCGAACGGGTAAGTTGTGCGCCAGAAGACAAAACAGCTGTTCCAGCCACCGATCCGGGAAACGCGTCCATGACTCCTCGCCTGCTGCTTGCCGCCTTTTGCTTGATCGGCTTCGCCGTGCCGGCCCATGCCGATGGCGAGGTACAGAAGCTGATCACCGCTGCCGACAAGGCGCGGCTCGACAAATATGGCGAAACGCGCAAGGCCGCCCTCGAGGAAGCGAAGGCCGGCGACCCGGCCGAGGTGAAGCAGCTCGATGCGCTGCTCGCCAAGCCGCTGGTCGCCTTCTCCGACAAGCACCTGACCGGCAGCTGGACATGCCGCACCATCAAGGCCGGCGGCTTGAGTCCGCTCGTCATCTATGGCTGGTTCAAATGCAAGGTGAGCGACGACGGCTCCGGCTGGCGGCTGCAAAAAATCAGCGGCTCGCAGCGCACGACCGGCCGCTTCTTCGACGACGGTGAGAAGCGCGCCATCTATCTAGGCTCATTTTCGGTCAATGACGACAAGGCCAAGCCCTATGGCAGCGGCCCCGAAAGCGACCAGGTCGGTTACGCCTTCCGCAACAGCGCCACCGAATGGCGCATCGAATTCCCCGCGCCCCACTACGAATCGAAGCTCGACATCATGGAATTCAAGCGCTGAGCACAGCCCGCATGCCTGACTAAGGTCGCGGCACACCAAGGATTAACCCGCCCCGCATAGCATCCGCCCGGTTTTCAGAGCGGGTGCTTGCCATGGCAGCGTCGGAATCCAGTCCGCGACCGATCGTGGTCGTCACCGAAGGCGGTCCGCATGTCTGGGCCATCGTCAACGCCATCGCCGATCGCGTCGGTCCCGTCAGCGCCATCCTCGAAACGCCTGAATCCAAAAAGCATTTGCTGCTCGGCCGTGCCCGCCGTCAGGGGTGGATCTCGGCCATCGGCCAGCTCGGCACCATGGTGCTGACCAGGCTCGGCAAGCGGTTCTTCGCCAGCCACGCCGCGCGTCTGATTACCGAGGAGAAGCTCGAGACAGAGCCTCGCCCAAGCCAGACGATTATCCACGTCCCGTCCGCCAACGGGCCGGAATGCGTCAAAGAAATTGCAAACCTCAAGCCGGGCGTCGTGCTGCTCGCCGGCTGCCGGCTGCTGTCGAAAGACACCCTCGCGAAGATGCCCTGCCCGGTGCTCAACTATCATGCCGGCATCGCCCCGAAATATCGCGGCATGAACGGCGGTTACTGGGCGCTGGCCTCCGGCGATCGAGGGAACTTCGGCACCACCGTGCATCTGGTCGATGCCGGCGTCGACACCGGCGGTGTGCTGAAACAGGCGCGCGGCAAGCCGAAACCTGGCGACACCATCGCCAGCTACGCGCTGCGGCAGGCTGCGTTTTCCCGCGACATCTGCGTCGAGGCGGTGAACGATGCGCTTGCCGGAAAGCCCGCGACGATCGATCCCGGCCTGCCGTCGAAGCAGTGGTTCCACCCGACGATCTGGTTCTATCTCTGGACCGGCCTGACCATGCGCGTCTGGTGATCAGCCGGCGTCGGATTTCAGCGTTCGCTTTGTGTCATCGACAGCGTCGCTTTTGAAGGCGCGCGCGTCGTCCCATAACAAGCGGCCCAAGGGCGCATGCGGCAATGCTCCAAACATCGAGGAGTGAGATTTCATGGCCGATCTGATCGTCGTCTATTGGCGCGACATCCCTGCACAGGTCATCGTCAAGAAGGGCCGGCAGAACGCCAAGCGCGAATTGCCGTTGCGCTTCACCGAGGCAATCGACATGTGCGCCATGCGCACCGGCGCCGGCGGCACCGACGACTATCTGGCCGAATGGCGCAAGGCCGATCCGGTTCCGGTCGGCGACGACATCGAGGCCGAGGTCGAGAAGGCCTACCAGCAACTCGATGCGAAATATGACCGCGAGCGGCTGGTCGCTCTGGTCAAGGCTGGCGGGAAAGAAAATGTCTGAGAAGCAGCCGACAGTTACCCAGGCCACATTGGTCAAGAAGGCAGCGCCGAAGTCCGACTACAAGCCTGCCGACGTGTCGCCGCAGCGGCGCGTCCAGCGCACTTTTGCCGTGAGATTGTGGTCTATCCGGCACTCGCGATTGCTCGAATGGTTCTACAGCAGGTTCGCCGACGTCTTCCTGCTCTTGCATCCTCTGTGGAAGGGCATCGGCTACGGCCGTGTCGAAGCGCCGGTGAAATTCGTCGAGAAGCGGGTCAAGGGCTTCATGTTCGACTGCCGCATGTGCGGCCAGTGCATCCTCTCCTCCACCGGCATGTCGTGCCCGATGAACTGCCCGAAGCAGCTGCGCAACGGCCCGTGCGGCGGCGTGCGCGCCAACGGCAATTGCGAGGTCGAACCGGACATGCCCTGCGTCTGGGTCAAGGCCTGGGAAGGCTCGCGCAACATGCAGCACGGCGACAGGATCCTCACCGTGCAGAAGCCTGTCGACCAGTCGCTGCGCGAAACCTCGGCCTGGCTGCGAGTGACCGCGCAGGCGGCCGCGGCGCGTGAAGCCGCCCAGAACCCGCAGAACCCCGGAGCTTCAGCATGAGCGCCCGCCAGCGCGACGAGAACCCGGCCGGCATCCACCTGCCGCTCGATCCCCTGCCCGGACACACTTCGCGCGGCCGGCTGGAGCGCGTGCTGCGCCGCGGCGAGTTCGCGGTGACGACCGAGCTCAACCCGCCCGATAGCGCCGACCCGGAAGACGTCTACAACCGCGCCAAGATCTTCGATGGCTGGGTCGACGCCATCAATGCGGTCGATGCGTCCGGCGCCAACTGCCACATGTCCTCGGTCGGCATCTGCGCATTGCTCACCCGCATGGGCTATGCCCCGATCATGCAGATCGCCTGCCGCGACAAGAACCGCATCGCCATCCAGGGCGACGTGCTGGGCGGTGCGGCGATGGGCGTGGCCAATATGCTCTGCCTCACCGGCGACGGCGTGCAGGCCGGCGACCAGCCTGGCGCCAAGCCGGTGTTCGACCTCGATTCCATGTCGTTGCTCGAAACCATCCGCATCATGCGCGACAACGGCAAGTTCCTGTCCGGCCGCAAGCTGACGACGCCGCCGCAGGTCTTCCTCGGTGCCGCCGTCAATCCCTTCGCGCCGCCTTTCGATTTCCGCCCGATCCATCTCGGCAAGAAGATCGCCGCTGGCGCGCAGTTCGTGCAGACGCAGTATTGCTTCGACGTGCCGATGTTCAAAACCTTCATGCAGAAGGCGCGCGATCTCGGCCACACCGAGAAGGTCTTCGTCCTGTGCGGCGTCGGGCCGCTCGCTTCCGCCAAGACCGCGAAATGGATCCGCTCCAACGTGCCGGGCATCCATATTCCCGATGCGATCATCAAGCGCCTTGAGGGCGCGCAGGACCAGAAGAGGGAAGGCAAGCAGCTCTGCATCGACATCATCAACGAGGTGAAGGAAATCCCGGGCGTCGCCGGCGTCCATGTGATGGCCTACCGCCAGGAGGAATATGTGGCCGAGATCGTCGATGAATCGGGCGTGCTGAAAGGCCGCCAGCCCTGGAAGCGGGAGATGCGCCGCGACGACCAGATGGTTGCCGACCGGCTCGACCACCTGCTGCATGACGAGATTACCGAAACCCAGGTGGACATGGTGAAGATCGCGCACTGAAAAGCGCAGCCTGCAACCATTCACTTGAACGAAATCAGATAACGATATAAAGAACTCTTTATATCCCGACGGAGAGATTTCATGACCCGCACCATCGTCGCCTCGGCGACCCGAGAAATCGTCATCGGCTTCGATCAGCCCTTCTGCGTGATCGGCGAGCGCATCAACCCGACCGGCCGCAAGAAGCTTGCCGCCGAGATGGTGGCCGGCAACTTCGAGACCGTCATCAAGGATGCGCTGGAGCAGGCCGCCTGCGGCGCCACCATGCTCGACGTCAATGCCGGCGTCACCGCTGTCGATCCCAATGCCACCGAGCCGGCACTGCTGGTGCAGACGCTAGAGATCGTGCAGGGCCTGGTCGACCTGCCGCTGTCGATCGACTCCTCGGTGACCGCCGCGATCGAGGCGGCGCTCAAGGTCGCCAAGGGCCGCCCGCTGGTCAACTCCGTTACCGGCGAGGAAGAGAAGCTCGAGGCCATCCTGCCGCTGGTCAAGAAATACAACGTCCCGGTCGTCGCCATCTCCAACGACGAGACCGGCATCTCGATGGATCCGGACGTCCGCTTCGCCGTCGCCAAGAAGATCGTCGAGCGCTGCGCCGACCACGGTATTCCCGCGCATGACGTCGTCGTCGATCCGCTGGTAATGCCGATCGGCGCGCTGGGCGATGCCGGCCGCCAAGTGTTCGCGTTGCTGCGCCGCCTGCGCGAAGAGCTCAAGGTCAACACCACTTGCGGCCTCTCCAACATCTCCTTCGGCCTGCCGCATCGCCACGGCATCAACGCCTCCTTCATCCCGATGGTGATCGGCGCCGGCATGACGAGCGCCATCATGAACCCGGTCCGCCCGCAGGAGATGGAGGCCGTGCGCGGCGCCAACGTGCTCAACGGCACCGACGAGAACTGCACCACCTGGATTCGCACCTACAAAGACTACAAGCCGGCTGAAGGCGGCCATGCGGTCGCGGCGCCAACAGCGGTTAACACTCCAGGCGAAGGCGGCGGCAATGGCGGGCGGCGTCGCGGCGGCCGAGAGGCCCGCATGGCGAGGGCGTAAGGTAAAGATTGTGACTTTTTCGACAGAGGGAGGTATTCGCATATGAACCCTCCCCCGAACATAACCGACCCGCTCGTGCTGTTCATGCCGTCAGGCAAGCGCGGGCGGTTCCCTCTTGGAACGCCGGTGCTTGATGCCGCGCGCCAGCTCGGCGTCTATGTCGAGAGCGTGTGCGGCGGCCGCGCCACCTGCGGGCGCTGCCAGATCGAGGTGCAGGAAGGCAATTTCGCCAAGCACAAGATCGTCTCGTCCAACGACCACATCTCGTCCAAGGGCGCCAAGGAAGAGCGCTATGAGCGCGTGCGCGGCCTGCCGGAACGCCGTCGCCTCTCCTGCTCGGCGCAGATCCTCGGCGATCTCGTCATCGACGTGCCGCAGGACACGGTCATCAACGCCCAGACCATCCGCAAGGACGCCGACACCAGGGTCATCGCCCGCGATACGGCGATCCGCATGTGCTATGTCGAGATCGAAGAACCCGACATGCACAAGCCGCTCGGCGATCTCGATCGGCTCAAGATCGCCTTGATGAAGGATTGGGGCTTCAAGAACCTCGAATTCGACTTCTATCTGCTGCCGCAGGTGCAGGGCATCCTGCGCAAGGGCAACTGGACCGCCACCGCCGCCATCCACAAGGATGCCGACAGCGACATCGCGCGCGTCATCGCGCTGTGGCCCGGCCTGAAGAACGAGGCCTATGGCCTCGCCTGCGACATCGGTTCGACCACCATTGCCATGCATCTGGTGTCGCTGCTGTCGGGCCGCGTCGCCGCCTCCTCCGGCACGTCCAATCCGCAGATCCGCTTCGGCGAGGATCTGATGAGCCGCGTCTCCTATGTGATGATGAACCCGGATGGCCGAGAAGGCATGACGGTCGCCGTGCGCGAGGCCGTCTCCGGCCTCGTCGACAAGGTCTGCGCGGAAGGCAATGTGCAGCGCAACGACATCCTCGACGCGGTGTTCGTCGGCAATCCGATCATGCACCACCTGTTTCTCGGTATCGATCCGACCGAGCTCGGCGGCGCGCCTTTCGCACTGGCCGTTTCGGGCGCCGTGCGCATCAAGGCCTCCGACCTCGGCCTGAAGCTGAACCAGGGCGCGCGCCTCTATATGCTGCCTTGCATCGCCGGCCATGTGGGCGCCGATGCCGCCGCGGTCACGCTCTCGGAAGGCCCGCACCGCCAGGACGAGATGATGCTGATCGTCGATGTCGGCACCAATGCCGAGATCGTGCTCGGCAACAGCACGCGCGTCGTGGCCGCCTCCTCGCCCACTGGTCCTGCCTTCGAGGGCGCTGAGATTTCCGGCGGCCAGCGCGCCGCCCCCGGCGCCATCGAGCGCGTGCGCATCGATCCCGAAACGCTCGAGCCGCGCTACCGCGTCATCGGCTCGGAGCTCTGGTCCGATCAGCCGGGCTTCGCCGAAAGCGTGCAGGCGACCGGCGTCACCGGCATTTGCGGCTCCGGCATCATCGAAGTGGTGGCCGAGATGTATCTCGTCGGCATCATCTCGGAAGATGGCGTCGTCGATGGTTCGCTGGCCGCGCGCTCGCCGCGCATCGTCGCCAATGGCCGCACCTTCTCCTACGTGCTGAAGGACGGCGAGCCGAAGATCACCATCACCCAGAATGACGTGCGCGCCATCCAGCTTGCCAAGGCGGCGCTCTATGCCGGCACCAAGCTTTTGATGGAAAAGCAGCACACCGACCATGTCGACCGCATCCATTTCGCCGGTGCCTTCGGCTCCTTCATCGATCCGAAATACGCCATGGTGCTGGGCCTGATCCCCGACTGCGACCTCGACAAGGTCTCGGCCGTCGGCAATGCCGCCGGCGCCGGCGCGCGCATGGCGCTCCTCAATCGCGGCTATCGTCGCGAGATCGAGGAGACGGTGAGCCGGATCGAGAAGATCGAGACCGCGCTGGAACCAAAATTCCAGGAGCACTTCGTCTACGCCATGGCGCTGCCGAACAAGGTCGACCCGTTCCCAAAACTGGCCGCCGCGGTGAAGCTGCCGCCGCGCAAAACGGTCGGCGAGGACGGCGCCGCGGGCGACGCCACCCCGCGTCGGCGCTCACGCGAGGAGCGCGCGGCACGCCGCGGCCGCGAATAGGCCTGCTTCTTACCGACCTGCATTTGGATTTCATTTGCATACAAATGTTTCCGGATCCGCCGAGCCGGAAACCGAAACGCTGTTTTCGCGAAATCCATCCGATACACACGTGAGACATTTAACGGCCCATCGAACGGCGGCCCGGGATAGTCCTCGGCCGCCGCTCTTCAAGGGAGATGAAAATGTCGATGTTCGATAACCTAGGCCGCTTCGGCGTGTCCATCAGGCAGGCCCATGCCCGGAGCAAGGCGATCCGTGCGCTCAACGACCTGCCGGCGCATGTCCAGAAGGATATCGGCTGGCCGGCTTCGCCGCCGAGCGACCCGCAGGCAGCTCTTCACAAGCTGCTGCTCGGCACGCCGCGCTGATGACCTTCGCCGACAAATGCAAGCTGCTCGGCAAACGCCGGGGCCGGCAAGCGGCCTCGGTGACCGGCGACAACAAGCTGCGCGCCGCGCTGCTGCCGGGGCGACGGTGACGCGCGCCTGCCATCGAATCGGGCGTCGCATCACGCCGATGTGCCCATGGCGCGCCTTGACATTTTTAACTGAGCTACGATCTTCGTCTAGTGGGGGAATTCTCTTAGTCGGCTCTGCCAAAGTCCGTGTATCCGCATGCCCAGTTTGAAAAGCCACGTTGTCTCGTTCATTCTCAGGCACAGCCGCAAGAAGGCCTTCTCCAGTCCTGAGAATCTGCAGCGCTGGATCGCCTACGCCCGCAAGACCGAAGACTATCATCCGCCGGCCCTTCTGAAGGCGCGGCTCGACATCGCCGAGACCAGCGTCGACGGTTTTCCCGTCTATGAGATCGCGCCGAAACCCGGCGAGCGCCGGCGCATCCTCTATATGCATGGCGGCGCATTCGTCTTTCAGATCACTTCCTATCACTGGGTGCTGATCGCCGAGATGGCGGAGCGGCTGGGTTTCGGCGTCACCGTGCCGATCTATCCGATCGCGCCGGAGCACAATTTCCATGACATGTTCGGCATGGTTGGCGACGTCTACCGACGCATGCTGGAAGAAACCGATGCCGAGAATATCGTCTTCATGGGCGATTCCGCCGGCGGCAACATGGCCGTGGTACTCACCATGATGGCCGCCGAGGAAGGCCTTCCCACACCGTCGCGCCATGTGCTGATCTCGCCCGGCCTCGATATGTCGCTGTCCAATCCGGAGGTGTTCGAGGCGGAGCGCAACGACCCCTGGCTCGGCATTCCCGGCGGGCTCGAGGCGATCCGGCTCTACAGCGCCGGCATCGACCGCGCCGACTGGCACATCAGCCCGCTCTACGGCGATCTCTCCGTGCTGCCGAAAACGCTGCTGCTCACAGGCTCGCGCGACCTGCTCAGCCCCGACAATCTGATCTTCGCCGAAAGGGCGCGCGCCGCCGGCGTCGAGGTCGATGTGGTCTACGAGGAAGGCATGTTCCACGTCTGGCCGCTGATCGAGATGCCGGAAGCGCGCCGCGCGCGTGACAGCATCGTCAACTTCCTCACCAGTGAGCCGACATCACGGCGCGCCCGTGCACGGCGCAGGACAAAAGCCACGATCGCAGCCAGCACCGCACCGGCGGCGGAATAGCTCAGAACTTGCCGGCTTCGCGGAACAGTTCGAACGTCGCGCGGATGTGGTCGGCAACGGCCTTGACCGGCGCGCTGGCGTCCGGCGCCACCACCATGGCGAGATTGTAGGTGCCGATGTCGGGCATGCCGTCCTTCTGGCTGAGCTCCACCATCTCGTCGCCGAGGAAGGACTTCGGCAGCGGCGCGACGGCAAGATCGGCCATGATCGCGGCGCGCTGGCCGGCCGTGTGGGCGCTCATATAGGCGATGCGGTAGTTGCGGCCCTCGCGGCCGAGCGCTTCCAGGGCGCCGGCCCGCCAGGCGCAGCCTTCTTCCCACAGCGACACCGGCAGCGGTTCGCGCAGATGCGCGCAGCCGCCCTTGGCGCCGGCCCAGACGATCGGTTCGGTTAAAAGCACCTCGGCGCCGAGCGCGCTGGTCTTGTAGGAGTTGGTGAGCAGCGTGATGTCGAGCGCGCGGTCGTCCATGCGGCGGCGCAGATTGATGCTCTGGTCGATGGTGACGTCGACGGCGATCGACGGATGCGACTGCGCGAAGCGCTTCAGCACATGCGGCAGCACGCGCTCGCCATAATCGTCCGGGGAACCCAGCCGCACCACGCCGACAATGTCGGGAATGATGAACTTCGACACCACCTCGCGGTTGATCGACAACAGCCGGCGGGCATAGCCGAGCAGCATTTCGCCGTCCGTGGTCAGCGTCACCGAGCGCGCGTCGCGCGCGAAGACGGAGCGGCCGAGAATGTCTTCCAGCTTCTTGATCTGCATGGAGACGGCCGATGGCGTGCGGAACACCGCATTGGCGGCGGTGGTGAAGCTGCCGGTTTCGGCGATCGCCACGAAAGTGCGCAGGACGTCGAGATCGAGCAGCGGCAGAGGATGGTTGAGTGGCGCGTTCATAGGGGCTTGCCTTCAATTTTTCTGATGCAAACGATCATCCCATTTCGTTTGATTGAACATCACTTCAAGCGCATAGTCAACTCGATCGATGCAGGATGCTGCCAAAAGCAGCTATCGAACGACCACGACACAGACCTGCAATCGACATGAAATGAAGCTGAAACAGACCTGACGTAACGCATTACCGGGCGCCTCCCTGCCCGCATAGAGGAGAAAGAGAATGTCTATCCTGTCGTCCATCGGTCGGTTCGCGACCGAATTCAGCGCGGCCCGCGCCCGCTACCAGACCGAACGCGCAATCCATGCGCTGCCGATCGAACTGCAGAAGGATATCGGCTGGCCGGAAGCCGCCGATGCCAAGAGCGGTGTGCGCCTCGGCGTCGGAACCTGGGCCGGAGCGAAGTAACCAAGTGTGTATTGAGTGCTGAAGGCCTGCCGTGGCGTCAGACCGGCAGGTCTTTTTGTTTGCACTCAAACGATTTTTTCAGCCATGCTGGTGGCGCATGACGCATATGAACCACTCGCATAGCACGATAGCTTTTCATTTAACGCATTGTAAATAATAGTAAATTTCGGGCATTTTGCCCAAATATGTCGCAATCCGTGTCGCTTTTCATATCAAGTGCTTCGTTTTTGCGATTTAGTTTTGGCTGAAGCAAGTCTATATCACATCCAGCAAAAACGAGCTGCCCCACTCCATTAAGCGAAGGCGACCCGTCTGAGCAACCAAATGGAGATGATGATGAAGCTCTTTGCCCGACTGTTCACCCGCCGCGAAATGAACCTGACCACCGCTCTCGAGCGTCAGCGTCTCGCCAAGACCATGCCCGGCCAGACCGGCGCCATGGCTGCTGCTCGCCTCGGCTTCGTTGCCTGAGACAGCGGTTTTCGAACGGCACCTGGTTGCCGTCGCGCTGAAGGAAATTCGACGCCGCCCCGGCCTTGCCGCGGCGGCGTTTTCATTTTCATCGGGCTTTCGTTGCATAGATGGAGAGGCCAGCCTCGGACCAATTGCCCATTTGCGACCCGTGTCGCAAATTTAATCTTCACTTAGCCGTCTACCCGATTGACAAGAATGGTATTTCCTGATGACGCTATGCTGTTCGCGACATTCTGTTCGCGTCATGGCTGCGTGAGGTTTGAGGTTTCCCCGTGAATGCCGTAAAGCATCCGATCAAGAGATCGTTTGTATTCTTCCTCATACCCGATTTCACCATGATCGCCTTTGCGACGGCGCTCGACCCGCTGCGCTCGGCCAACCGGATGCTCGGCTACGAGGCCTATAGCTGGCGGCTGGCCAGTATCGATGGCAAGCCGGTGCGCGCCTCGAACGGCGTCGAATGCGCCGTCAACACCTCGCTGGAGGAAGAGCGCAGGAAGATGGCCGGGCCCGACAGGCCAAACATGGCGATCGTCTGCAGCGGCATCAATGTCGAGCGCTACCATAACAAGTCCGCTTTCGCCTGGCTGCGCGAAGAATACAACCGCGGCGTCGCGGTCGGCGGTCTGTGCACCGGCGCCCATATCCTCGCGGCCGCGGGCCTGCTGTCCAACAAGCGCTGCGCCATCCATTGGGAGAACCTGCCGGGCTTCTCCGAAGCGTTCCCGAAAGCCAATGTCTTTGCCGACCTCTTCGAGATCGACCAGAACGTCTACACCTGCGCCGGCGGCACCGCCGCGCTCGATATGATGCTGAAGCTGATCGGCGACGATTTCGACGAAAGCCTCGTCAACCGTGTCTGCGAGCAGGTGCTGACCGACCGTGTGCGCAGCCCGACCGACCGCCAGCGCTTGCCGTTGCGCGCCCGCCTGGGCGTGCAGAATTCCAAGGTGCTGACCATCATCGAGTTGATGGAGGCGAACCTCTCCGAGCCTCTGTCGCTGATCGAGATCGCCGACCATGTCGACCTGTCGCGCCGGCAGATCGAGCGCCTGTTCCGCACCGAGATGGGCCGCTCCCCCGCCCGCTACTATCTGGAGATCCGGCTCGACCGCGCGAGGCACCTGCTCATCCAGTCGTCGATGCCGGTGGTCGAAGTGGCGGTGGCCTGCGGTTTCGTCTCGGCCTCGCACTTCTCCAAATGCTACCGCGAGCTTTATGCGCGCTCGCCGCAGCAGGAACGCGTCGACCGCAAGCAGTTGCTGGCAGCCTGAGCAATAGCGCCGGAACCTAAGCGGACTGCGTCTGCGCGGTCCGCATCGCTTCGATGCGGATATCTTCGGTCAATTGCGCCTTCAGCCTAGAAAATTCTGGGCTGGTCTTCAGCGTGTAGTGGCGCGGGTGCGGCAGGTCGACCGGCACGTCGGATTTGATGCGGCCGGGGCGCGCGCTCATCACGATCACGCGCGAGGCCATGAAGATCGCCTCCTCGATGTCGTGGGTGACGAACAGCACCGTCTTCTTGCGTCGCTCCCAGATGCCGAGCAGCAACTCCTGCATCAGCCCGCGCGTCTGGTTGTCCAGCGCGCCGAACGGCTCGTCGAGCAGCAGGATCGCGGGGTCGTTGGCCAGAGCGCGCGCAATCGCGGTGCGTTGCTGCATGCCGCCCGAAAGCTGCTTCGGCCAATGGTTCTCGAAGCCTTTCAGCCCGACAAGATCGACATAGGAAGCGACGATCTCGTTGCGCTCGCGCTCGGGCACGCGCCGCTCGCGCAAGCCGAAGCCGATGTTTTCAGCGACCGTCAGCCAGGGAAACAGCGTGTAGGACTGGAACACCATGCCGCGATCCGGTCCCGGCCGGGTGACGGCCTTGCCGTCGAGCAGCACGCGGCCGGTGCTCGGCGCCTCCAGCCCGGCGACGATCCTGAGCAAGGTCGATTTTCCGCAGCCAGACGGGCCGAGGATGGTGATGAAATCATTGGCCGCGACCGCGAGGTCGACAGGCTGCAACGCCTGCACCCGCTGGCCGCCCCTCACCCCGGCAAAGGTCCGCGAAACGCCTTCGATGACAAGCTTGCTCACGCCAGGCTCCACGGATAGAGCCAGCGGTTGAGCGCCTTGAAGGCGAAGTCCGACAATAACCCGATCAGGCCGATGACGATGATGCCGAAGATGATCTGTCCGGTTGCCAGCCGCGACTGGCTGTTGATGATCATGTAGCCGATGCCGGACGAAGAGCCGATCAGTTCGGCGACGATGACATAAGTCCAGGCCCAGCCGAGCACCAGCCGCAGCGTCTCGGCGATCTCGGGCGCATTGGCCGGCATGATCACCCGCTTGACGATGCCGTTATCCGTCGCGCCTAGCGTATAGGCCGCCTCGACAAGGTCGCGACGAGTGCTGCCGACCTTGACCGCAATGATCAGGATGATCTGGAAGACCGAGCCGACGAAGATCACAAGGAGCTTTTCGAGCTCACCGATACCGGCCCACAGGATGAGCAGCGGTATGAAGGCGGACGCCGGCAGGTAGCGGGCGAAGGACACGAACGGCTCGAGGAACGCCTCGACGGGCTTCCAGGCGCCCATGGCGATGCCGATCGGCACGGCGACGATCGAGGCCAGCACGAAGCCGCCGAAGACACGCCAGATGGTGATCAGGATGTCGAGCCAGAAACGGTCCTCGACAAGCAGCCGCCAGCCGTCCTTCAACATCGACAGCGGGTCGGCGAGGAAGATCCGGTTCACATGGCCGCCCAGCGTGATCCACGCCCAGAACGCCACGAAGAGCGCGAAGAAGGCGATGCCGAGCACGGTTCGAGTGCCCGGCGGGACGGGATGCAAGGGACGCAGCATCAGGCACTTCCTTGAGGAGGGAAAACGGCGGCTTGTCGCCGCCGTCGATCGGAGGACGCGCGATCAGTTGGCCAGCGCGCTGGTGTCGGCGAGCGTGGTCACGTCGGGCGCTTCCTTGATCAGCCCCATCTGCAGCAAGAGCTCCGCCGCGGTCTTGGAAAAATCCTGGAACTCCTTGGTGAAGAACTGCTTGTTCTCCTCGCGATCGGCCCATTTCAGGTATTTGGCCGAGTCTTCGAACTCCTTGGCCGACTGTTTCACGTCGGCGCCCATGATCTCGTAGGATTTCTGCGGATCCTTCTTGATCATGTCGAGGGCGTCGAAATAGCTGTCGGCCAGCGCCTTGGCGGCGTCCGGATTGGCCTTGAGGAAGTCCGGCGTGCAGCCGACAGTGTCCATCACCATCGGATAGTCGAGCGTGGTCGCCAGGATGTGGCCTTGGTCGGCCTTGTCGCGCACAGCCGAAATGAAGGGCTCATAGGTGACGGCGGCATCGTTCTGGCCGGCCAGGAAGGCCTGCGCCGCCGCGTCAGGCTCCAGATTGACGACCGTCACGTCCTTGGTCGACATGCCGTTCTTGTTGAGCACCCAGGCGAGCAGGAAATAGGGCGACGTGCCCGGCGCGGAGGACGCGACGTTCTTGCCCTTGAGGTCGGCGACCGTCTTGATGTCGTTGCGCACGACGATGCCGTCGGCGCCGTAGGATTTATCGAGCTGGAAGATCTGCTTGGTGGCGACGCCGCTGGCGTTCCACACCATCCAGGTCTCGACCGTGGTCGCCGCGCATTGCAGGTCGCCGCTGGCGATCGCCAGCGGACGGCTCGCCTGCGGAACCTTCTTCAGTGTGACGTCCAGCCCATGTTTCTCGAAAAGCCCGGCCTGCTTGGCAAGCGTCAGCGGCGCGAAGCCGGTCCAGCCGCTGATGCCGATGGTGAGGGACGTTACGGCCATGGCTGGCGCCGACAATCCGACGGCGGCCGAAAGAGCTGCCGCAAAAATGCTGGTCCTGTTCATTGAGGTTCCCCTTTATGTGGTGAGAAGAAATTGTCTCACAGAGCCCCAAAGGCTTGTCAATGAAGCAGGACCGGTCATGGACGATGGTCCAATCCGCGCTCGGGAACCCGTTGAGAGCTTGCACACTCAACCGGTCGCGGCCATTCGCGGGACGGCGTCGGTGTTCAATACTGGTCGCAATAGCACTGGGCCGATGAGATGCGGTCGTTCCAGCCGGAACCTCCAAAATCGCGGACCCGGCGGTCGAGCTCGATCGAACGGCCGCGCATCCCTGCGTGCTCATAAGCGACCAGCGTACAGCCCCGGCGCACAAGCACCGAGGAGACGCGGTCGTTCCAGAACCCGCCCCGGAAATTCACGGCGTCGTCAGGACCCATTTCAAGCGAACGTCCGCGGAAGTTTGCATGCTCGAATAGCACGCAGGCTGCCTCGCCGTAGAACTGGGCGCTGGCGCTGCCGGCAAATATTGTCGACGCAAGTGCCGTCAGGATGACCAAACGATCATGTGATGTTCCTCATTTGATCGCGTTGCGCGATGGCGCCGGCCCCATCACATTTTGCCATCGTGCCGCACGAGGAAGCAAGTCCACGGCCGCCGCTCTGGTCGACTATCGCCGGTAGTTAGTGGCTGTCCAGCATCCAGCCGCGGTTGCGCCACATCTTCTCGCCGGCCAGGCAATCGGCGGCCGGCCTGTCGTCGGCGAGCACGACCGGCGGGTGGCCCGCCTCTTCCGCCGCCCGTTGCGGCGAGGCAGGACCGGCAAGCTCGAGCACCAGCTTGCGGCGGATCGCTTCCGGGAATTGCGTCCAGTCGTTGACCGGGATCATGAAGGCGCCCGGCCCGCCGATGACGCAGTCGCTGTAGTAGCGGTCGAGATTGTCGACGTCGAAGGCGCCGCTGAACCCGCCGCGCGTCATCAGCGGCAGCCCGTTGATGGTGATGCCCTGCCTCACCACCTCGTCGCGCGTGATATCGACCGGCGCGCCCTGATTGTTGGGTCCGTCGCCCGAAACGTCGATGACACGCTTGGTGCCCTGAAAGCCGCTTTCGGCGAAAAGGTCGCTGCCGAAGGCCAGTGCGCCGGAGATGGAGGTGCGTCGCGCGCTGTCCGGCGGACGCGCGTTCATCTGCGCGACGACCCGTTCGGCATCGGCGCGATTGGCGATCACCGTCCACGGCACGACGACCCGCTGCCATTTGGTGCCGGCCCACTCGACATAGGTAACCGCGATCTTGCCATACACGCCGTCGGCGATGGCCTTGAGCACATTGTCATGCGTCAGAGCCGCCGCATAGCCATGGCGCTGGATCTCGAGCTCGGCCGGCGACATGGAGAGCGAAACATCGACCGCCAGCACCAGCTCGACATCGACCGGCTCTATCGCCGTCGATCGCGCGGTCAGGCCGAGGAGCAGCGCCAGCGCAGCGGCGCCCGAAAGCCAATGCCCTGTTCGACGAGAAGCGGACATGACGCAACGGTAAGCGATAATCCGGCATGAACAAAGTAAAAAGGCCCGGCGTCGACCGGGCCTTTGCCAATCCAGACAAACGCGCGCTTAGCTGCGCGGCTTGAGGTTGTCCGGATCGTAGAGCGGCTTGTAGCCGACGCCGGCGACTTCAACCGGATAGGTCTCGCCGAAATACTCCACTTGCAGCTTGCGGCCTTCCTGGCAGTAGGCCCAGGGGAGATAGGCAAGCGCGATGTTCTTGCCGATGGTCGGGCCGTAGGCGACCGAAGTGGTGAAGGAGCGGCGGCCGAGCTCGTCGACCAGCGTCTCTCCAGTCGCGGGATCCTGCACCGGCATGATGCCGACCGGGTAGCGCGCGACCCCCTTGGAATCGGTGTTCCCGGTCATCACCAGCGTGCAGAGCATCGCAGACTGATGCTCGCGGGCGCGATATTCCAAATGCTTGGCCTTGCCGCAGAAGTCGTTCTCCTTGACCTTCGGACGGGCAAGATCGGCCTCGAGCAGATTGTACTCGGTCAAGAGATCGGCATTCTGCAGCCGCAGGCTCTTCTCCATCCGGCGCGTGTTGGCATAGGTCTCGACGCCGAACGGCATGACGCCGGTGGAGCGCAGTGCGTCCCAGACGGCAAGCCCGTCCTCGTAGCGCATATGCAGTTCCCAGCCCTGCTCGCCGACATAGGAGATGCGGAAGGCCGTGACGTCCTTGCCGCCGATCCGGATCGGCTTGATCGCGGCGAAGGGGAAATTCTCTTGCGTCAGCCCATCCGGATTCTCGACCACCTTCTGCAGTGTGGTGCGCGCATTCGGCCCCCAGATGCCGATAGTGGCGTATTTCTCGGTCACGTCGGTGATGGTGACATCGAAACCTTTGTCCTGCGCGGTGCGTTGCATGTAGCGGAAGTCGCGCGGCCCGGCGTCGGCGCCGTCGATCACCCGGCAGCGGTCGGCCATGCGGATCACCGTGAAGTCCGCCCGCACCATGCCCTCCTCGTCGAGGAAGTGGGTGTAGATGCCCTTGCCGATATTGTTGTCGCCGCCGATCTTGGCCGCGCAGAGCCACTCCAGCAACGCGACATGGTCCGGGCCTTCGACGTCGTACATCGAGAAATGCGAGAGGTTGACGATGCCGCAATCCTCGCTCATCGCCAGGTGCTCGGCATTGGAGACGCGCCAGAAATGGCGGTTGTCCCACTCGTTTTCGCGCACCGGCACGCGGTTGCCGTATTTTTCGAGCAGGTGCTCGTTGGCGGCGTAGCCGTGGGCGCGCTCCCAGCCGCCCAGCTCCATGAAGTAGCCGCCGAGTTCCTTCTCGCGCTCCCAGAACGGCGAGCGCCGGATGTTGCGGCCCTTGGAGAAGGGCTCGCGCGGATGCACCGCCGGATTGTAGACCTTCATCGCTGTCTCGGTGCAGCGATCCCAGATGAACTGTTCCTTCGTCTGGTGCGGGTAGAAGCGCGAATAGTCGATGGCGTGGTGGTCGATCGACGTGCGGCCGTCGGTCATCCAGTCGGCGATCAGCTTGCCCATGCCGGGGCCGTCCTTGACCCAGATGGCGACGGCGTACCACAGCCCCCTCACCTTCTGGCTCTCGCCCATGGATGGGCCGCCATCGGTGGTGACCTGCAGCAGGCCGTTGAACGAATGCCCCTCATTGTAGCCGAGCTCGCCGAGGATCGGCGTCAGCTCCATGGCGCGCTCCAGCGGCGCCATGATCTGTTCCATGTCGAGGTCGCGCTGCGAGGGCGAGAGCCGCGCCTGGTCCTTCTCGAGCAGGTCGCGCGGATGGCAAAGGCGCGGATTGGTTTCTTCGTAGTAGCCCCACTCGATCTGCCCGCCCTCGGCGGTCTTGGGGTCGCCGGTGTCGCGCATATAGGCGGAGTTGCCCTGGTCGCGCAGCAGCGGCCAGCCGATCTCCTTGCCGGTGCCGGCGAACTCGTTATAGGGGCCGAAGAAGGTCAGCGGATGGTCGATCGGCATGACCGGCAGGTCCTCGCCGACCAGTGCCGCGGTTAAACGGCCCCATATGCCGGTGCAGACGACCACATAGTCGGCCTCGACCGTGCCGCGCTCGGTTACCACGCCCTTGATGCGGCCATTCTCGACGATCAACTCCCTGGCCGACGTATTCGCGAAAGCCTGGAGCTTGCCGGAGGCAACACCCTGGTCGACCAGCTTGCCGGCCACTGTCTGCGAGCGCGGGATGACGAGGCCGGCGTCGGGGTCCCAAAGGCCGCCCTGCACCAGATGCTCCTCGATCAGCGGGAACTTCTCCTTGATCTCGGCCGGCTCGATCAGGCGGGCACGTGTGCCGAAGGCTTTTGCCGAAGCGATCTTGCGCTTGATCTCGTCCATTCGCCCATCGTCGCCGACACGCGCGACTTCGAGGCCGCCGATGCGGGCGTAATGGCCCATCTTCTCGTAGAAATCGATGGAATAGAGCGTGGTCCAGCACGAGAGGAAATCGTGGCTGGTCGTGTAGCAGAAATCGGAAGCATGCGCCGTCGAGCCGATATCGGTCGGGATGCCCGACTTGTCGATGCCGACGATGTCGTCCCAACCGCGCTCGATCAGATGATGGGCGACCGACGCGCCGACGATACCGCCAAGACCGACGATGACGACCTTCGCCTTTTTCGGAAACTCTGCCATGGCCCGCGACTCCAAATTGGTAAAGCGGGCGGACTATAGGGCGGAGCGGTAGGGAGATTGAAGCCTGTTTGCGACATTGCGAAAGAGCCGAGCGACCCTGACGAATGAACGCGCTTCCCAAGCGCCACCAATCAGGAATTCCTTTGTGCGCCGGAGTCAGGCTGAAGCCTCCATGAGCTTCTCGAAGACACGCTGCTTGGCTTCGTGCACACTGTCCTCAAGCGACTTCGCCTCGGCCAGATGCGCGGCGATGGCGCTGGCCAGCATACAGCCCGTCCCGCGCATCGACGCGGTAAGGCGAGGCATTTCGAAGCGAACTGGTTCCCGGTCGGAACTCAACAGGATGTCTGTTGATCTTGCCCCCGCCGCATGACCGCCCTTCAGCACCAGCGCCCGCGACCCGGCCGCAAGCAATCGCCTTCCCTGCCGCAGCATGTCTTCATCGTTCACGGCCAATTCCGAACCGGTCAGCACCGCCAGTTCAACAAGGTTCGGCGTGACCAGGCGGCAAAGCGGCATGAGATCACGCTTCATGACGTCGACGGCATTCGGTTCCACCAGCGGCCTGCCTGACGAGGAAGCCAGCACCGGATCGAGGATCGCCGGTATCTGCGGATTTTCGCTCAGCACGGCGGCAACGGCGGCGATGGTCGGCACCGTTGCGAGCATGCCGATCTTGATGGCAGCTACCTCGTTGGCCTGCAACGCTGCTCGCATCTGATCGGCGACCAGGCCAGGTTGCAGATGAAGGATGCCCTTTACGGCGCCATGCGTCTGCACCGTCACCGCGGTAACGGCAAGACAGGTCCGCAGGCCAATCGAAGAGACCGTCTCGATATCGCGTGCAATCCCGGCACCACCGCTGGAATCCGATCCGCCGACGACAAGCACATGCAGGTCCCGGTTCAGCGCCATTGATCCGTCTTTTCGATCCATTCTCTGGTGCGCGCTTCGGGATCGGAATTCAGCGTTATGTCCGTGACCACCGCCGCGCTGTCGGCGCCAGCTCCGAAAACGCCATCGAGCCGCTCGGGGTTGAGGCCGCCGATAGCGACCAGCGGGAGAGGCGCGACCCGTTCCTTCCACGCACGGATCCGTTCCAGCCCCTGCGGCGCCCATTTCATTTTCTTCAGGATGGTGGGGTAGACCGGGCCGAGCGCGACGTAGTGCGGCTTCGCCGCAACGGCCGTTTCCAGTTCGGCATCATCATGCGTGCTCAGTCCGAGCCTGACGCCGGCCGCCTGTATTGCCGGAAGGTCAGCAGTTTGCAGATCCTCCTGGCCGAGATGGACGAAATCGCAGCGCTCCTCGATCGCCAGCCGCCAATGATCGTTGATGATGAGTTGGCATTGGTGTCGGGCGCACAAGGCCCTTGCCTTGCGGATCTCCACGCGCAGCTCGCCCTCGTCCATGTCCTTGATGCGCAGTTGCACGAGCCTGACACCAAGCGGCACCAGCCGCTCGATCCAGGCAGCGCTGTCGACGATCAGGTAGAAGGGATCGAGCTTCATGAAAAAACCGCCCTGCCGATTGTCGGCGTCGACGGTACGGCGACATCGCGCGGCTCGAGCAATCCCGAGCCGAAGGCTTCGCGGCCGGCGTCGACCGCCTTGCTGAAAGCGCGCGCCATGCCGACCGGATCGGCCGCCTTGGCGACCGCCGTGTTCAGCAACACGGCGTCGAAGCCGAGTTCCATGACGGTTGCCGCATGCGATGGCCGCCCGAGCCCCGCATCGACGATCAGCGGCACGTCGGGGAAATGCCCGCGCATCGAGCGCAGCGCCATGATGTTGACCGGTCCGAGGGCCGAGCCGATCGGCGCGCACCACGGCATGAGGACCTTGCAGCCTGCGCCCAGCAGCCGCTCGGCGACGACGAGATCGTCGGTGGTATAGGGGAACACCGTGAAACCGTCTTCGCACAGGATGCGGGCGGCTTTGACCAGGCTGAACACGTCCGGCTGGAGCGTGTCATGGTTGCCGATCACCTCTAGCTTGATCCAGGACGTGCCAAAAACCTCGCGCGCCATCTTCGCGGTCGTGACGGCTTCCTTCACGGAGTGACAGCCGGCGGTGTTGGGCAGGATCCTCACGCCGAGCGAGTTGACCAGCGACCAGAATTTTTCGCCGCCCCTGCCGCCAGCCATTTCACGACGCAGCGAAACCGTCACCACCGAGGCGCCCGACGCCCTGACCGCATCGGCCAGGATGGCCGGCGAAGGATACTGGGCGGTGCCGAGCAGCAGGCGCGAAGGCAGTACCGCTTCGAGAAGGTCGAACATGCTAGCCTCCCTGCATGGGCGAAAGGATTTCGATCCGATCGCCGTCGCTCAATCGAAATTCCGCCCGGTTGGCTTTGTGTACGACGTCGCTGTTGACGGCCGTCGCCAGCCAATCGCCTTCATAGTCAAGCTCGGCAAGCAGCACCGCCAGCGTTGCGGCGGCACTGTCGAGCGCTTCTCCGTTGACGATCAGTTTCATGCGCAAGCTCCCACGCGTTTGTCGGGATTTAACAGGATGTCAGCCGCCTGCCGCGCCATGGCGGGGGCAAGCAGAAAGCCATGGCGATAGAGCCCATTGATCGCGACGCCGTTGCCGAGCCTTTCGACGCTTGGCAAATTGTCGGCAAAGGCCGGACGGACACCGGTGCTCATTTCCACGATCGCCGCCTCACCGAAGGCCGGATGGAGCGCGCAGGCGGCGCTGGCCAGTTCCATCATGGAACGGACGGTGACCGGGCCGGCATCCTGGCTCTCGATCATCGTTGCGCCGGCCATGAAATGATGGTCGGCGCGCGGCACGATGTAGAGCGGAAAGCGCGGATGCAGCAGCCGGACGGGACGAGACAGCGATATATCCGGCGTACGCAGGATCAGCATTTCGCCGCGAACGCCGCGCAGCGCCGCATCGTCCGCCGCGATCCCCCGGCAGTCGACCCTGTATTTGAAGCCTGGAAGGCCTTGGCCGTCGGTTGCGAAATGGAAGTCGACGCCCATCGCGACCAGCTTGTCATGAAGCGCCGCCATTGCCCGGCGCGGGTCGAGATGCGCTTCGTCGGGGAAGAACAGCCCGCGCTTGAAACGGCCGGCGAGGTCGGGCTCCACCCTTGCGATGTCCTCCTCGCCCAACCAGCGATGGCCCGAGGTGCGGCTGGCGAAGCGGTCGAGCTCGCCCGCATCACGCGGCGGCGCGACGACGAGCGTTCCCGCCCGCGTCGCTTGGCCGGGCAAAGCAGCGTCCCACCAGTCGGCGGCGCCGCGTCCGAGATCCAGCACCGCCTGCTCGGCGCTCTCGCGCTCGCACCATGGCGCCAGCATGCCGCCTGCGGCCCATGACGCATTGCCGCCCAGGTGAGACCGGACCTCGACGACAGTGACCAACGCGCCGCGGTCCGCAAGTTCGAACGCCGCGGTGAGGCCGGCCACGCCGGCCCCCTTGACCAGCACCCTCATGACGACTCGACCGTGCCGAATGCGGCATCGCTGACAGGCATATAGAGATCGCCGCCGGCGCGGTATTTCTCCGCCATCGCCGCCATCCCCTCCTTCTGCGCTTCGGCGCGGATGTCGTGGGATATGCGCATGGAGCAGAATTTCGGTCCGCACATAGAGCAGAAATGCGCCACCTTGTGCGCTTCCTTGGGCAAGGTTTCGTCGTGGAACGAGCGCGCCGTTTCGGGATCGAGCGACAGGTTGAACTGATCTTCCCAGCGGAACTCGAACCGCGCCCGGGAAAGCGCGTCGTCGCGGACCTTCGCTGCGGGATGCCCCTTGGCAAGGTCGGCGGCATGAGCGGCTATTCTGTAAGTTATCACGCCGGTCTTGACGTCGTTGCGGTCCGGCAGGCCGAGATGTTCCTTCGGCGTCACATAACAGAGCATGGCCGTGCCGAACCAGCCGATCATGGCGGCGCCGATGCCGGACGTGATGTGGTCGTAGCCCGGCGCTATGTCCGTCGTCAGCGGCCCGAGCGTGTAGAACGGCGCCTCGCCGCAGACAGCGAGCTGCTTATCCATGTTCTGCTTGATCTTGTGCATCGGCACGTGTCCGGGACCTTCGATCATCACCTGGCAGTCCTTTGCCCAAGCGATCTTGGTCAGCTCGCCAAGCGTTTCCAACTCGGCGAATTGCGCTTTGTCGTTGGCATCCGCGATCGAGCCGGGCCGAAGGCCGTCGCCGAGCGAGAAGGAGACGTCATAGGCACGACAGATGTCGCAGATTTCCTCGAAATGCTCATAGAGGAAGCTTTCGCGGTGATGGTGCAGGCACCATTTGGCCATGATCGAGCCACCGCGCGAGACGATACCCGTGACCCGATCGACGGTCAGCGGGATGTAATGCAGCCGCACGCCGGCGTGGATGGTGAAATAGTCGACGCCCTGCTCGGCCTGTTCGATCAGCGTGTCGCGATAGACCTCCCAGCTCAGGTCTTCGGCGATGCCGCCCACCTTCTCCAGCGCCTGGTAGAGCGGCACCGTGCCGATCGGCACCGGCGAATTGCGCACGATCCATTCGCGGATGTTGTGGATGTTGCGGCCGGTAGACAGGTCCATCACCGTATCGGCGCCCCATCGGATCGCCCAGACCATTTTTTCGACCTCCTCGGCCATCGACGAGGTGACTGCGGAATTGCCGATATTGGCGTTGATTTTCACCAGGAAATTGCGGCCGATGATCATCGGCTCGCTCTCGGGATGGTTGATGTTGGCGGGGATGATGGCGCGGCCGCGCGCCACCTCGTCGCGCACGAATTCCGGTGTGACGAAATCCGGAATCGATGCACCGAACGCCTCGCCATCCTGTTGCAGCTTGCCCCACAGCGTCTCGCGGCCGAGGTTCTCGCGGATGGCCACGAATTCCATTTCGGGCGTGATGATCCCTGCACGCGCGTAGGCAAGCTGCGTCACCGCCTTGCCGGCTTTCGCCCGCAGAGGACGATTGCGGACAGGAAATTCCGGCGTCAGCCGTTCGCCAGTCGCAAATCCGTTGTCCTCCGGCCTGACGTGGCGGCCGTCATAAGCTTCGACATCGCCGCGCGCCGCGATCCAGTCCTGCCGAAGCCGGGCAAGTCCCATTTCGATGTTCGTTTCGATCGCGGGGTCGGTATATGGGCCTGACGGATCGTAGACCGTCACCGGCGGCTCACCGGCGGTCGGGTGCACGCTGATCTCGCGCATCGGCACCCTGATCTGCGGATGGAGGACGCCGGTTTTGTGGATTTTCCGTGAGGCGGGCAGCGGTCCCGTCGAAACGGCGGGGGTCAAGGCATTCATTTGAGGCTCCTTTGCTCATCTGCATTGGAGACCCAGTTCTGTGCCGGAAGGATGAAAAGCCGCCTTGGTCCACCTGTGCGAACAGGTCTTCGGGCATGGAGTCCCGCAAAGCGCTTGCACCGTCCCTACGCCAGTATGAACTGGATCAGGTTCAACGGGTCACTGCGCCGCGAAGCCAGCAGTATCTCAGCCCCTTGCCGGGACTCCCCTGGTGAATGGCTCAGTTGAACGAGCCGCCGCCGCTTTGTCAAGCGCATCCGGCCCGAACGGCAATTGGGTTCGATTGCCGCCACAGCGGTGGAAGCTAGGCGAAGGCCCAGATGTCCTCGGCCTGGAAGCCGACTTGATAGCCAGCGGTCTTGAGCTTGACGACGACCTGGCCGATCTCGGCCGCCGACAGCGCGCCGACCTCGATCTTGATCATGCCGGGACGGTAGCGCTGGAGGTCGAGCTGGTCGAACACCATCCAGTCGGCGCCCTCGCAATCGACCAGGAAAGCGTCGATATAGCTGACGCCGTTGCGGTCGAGCAGCGTCTGCAGGGTCTCCGACGGCACCTCGATGTCCTTCAGATGCGGCGCGAACTTGTTGAAATTGGCGTCCGCCTCGCCCCAGGCATTCTTGCCGGACATCAGATTGGTGTCGGTGACCGACGAGCAGCCGATGAACTCGATCGGCAGCGTGCCGGCCTCGAGCGCGGCGGCATCGAACGTATGGACGGTGATGGTACCCTTTGTCCTGGTCACCGCCACCGGCTCGATGACGAAGCGCCCGGTGTCCGGATAGTTGGCGCGCAGCCGCTTCTGGTTGTAGGGAATCGGCTCGACCAGCATCGCCCGAGCACCCCTGATGCGGTGCAGCCAGGGCGTCACGTCGTCGAACAGCGCGCCGTCGCAGGCGCCGACATTGACCATCTGGAATGGTCGTCCACCGCCGAAGCGCGCCTTGAGCGCCGCGTTGGCGAGGAACTTCGTGCCGCGCAGCGAGGGTCCACGATCGAGCAGGCCTGCTGGAAGGCCGAGCGACAACAGAACGCGCGCGATGGTGGAAACTGAGCTCATGACTTGTCTCCGGAAACGACGTGCTGCACCTCGCGGTGCCGATCCGGGCTCGCCGATGCCCACAGCGCCATCAGCCGCGCGGCGAGCAGCAGGAAGGGCGGCAGAAGATTGGGAAAATAGATGCGGGTGTCGTGGATCGGGAAGACCGTGAACTTCGCGAGCACGCCGAGCACCAATGCCGCAAGCAGGATGCCGGCGCGGCGGTCGAGCCGGAAGCCGGCGCGGTCGAGCCCGTACCAGCCGGCTAAAGCCAGCACCGAGACGCCGACCCAACTGTTGACGTCGATGGCGCGCACCACCGAGGCGGCAAAGGCCTTGAGATAGGCCGCCACCGAGAATGGCGGTTCGAAGCCGTCCATATTGTAGTGCTGCTCTATGCTGGAGAACCAAAGATGCGGCCACCAGCCGGGATGCTGCGCCCAATGCGAGATGGCGAAATAGGCGACGAAGGAGGCGGCAAAGCCGGCCAGCGCCCCCCACGCCTTCTGCCGGAACGCGACGAGCAGAACGGCGAAGATGGCGAGGAAGACGATGTTGTCCGGCCGCGCCATGAAGGCGAGGAAAAGCAGGGTCGCCGAGGCTGTCTCGCGTTTGCGGACATAGGCGAACAGCCCGCCGAGGAACAGCGCCGAGCAGAGGAGGTCCGGCGTCGAAACCCGCGCGGCATCGCCGAAATCGGCCATGATCAGGATGGCGCCGGCGACCAGCGCCAGCGCCAGCGCGCCTTCCGCCCGCAGCCAGAGCAATGTGATGGCGCCGAACAAGAGCACCGAGAACACCTGCACCAGCCGCATCGCCTCGACCGGCGAGACGATATGGCTGAGGCCAGACAGGATCTCGGCGTAGAGGAACTTGATCCGGTACATGCCGAGCAGCGAATGGAAGTCGGCGGCATTCTCCGCCATGTGGCTGCGGAAGCCGCCGCCATCGTCGGTCAGCATCTTGTAGTCGCCCGCCGACACACCTTCCTTGACGGTGCTGTAGGCATAGTCATGCAGCGCCCGCGGAGCGGGATAGGTGCCTTCCTCGGCGATCGCGAGGTAAGGCAGCATGTCCCAGTTGGCATCGGGCATGAACCAGGCCGTCACGGCGGTCAGCAGGATGTAAAGCGAGAAGGCCGCCGCGCCGATCGGCGCGGCCCATTTCGCATAAGCCCCCTCGCCCCAGGCAAGACCGGCGCCGGTCAGCCGGTCGAGCGCATTGGTCGGGACAATGGGCGGCCTAGTCAGCATCGTCTGTCTCAGCGGACCTGGCTTTTCACGAAATCCCTCACGATCGCCACGATGCCGCGCGACAGAAGGCTGTCGAAGGCATCGACGAAGCGGTCGACATGCTCGCGCTGGCAGATCAGCGGCGGCTCGAGCCGGATGACGTTGCGATTGTATTCGGTGAAGGCGACGAGCACGTCGTAGTCGCGCAACAGCAGCGCGCCGACGAAGCCCGACAGCGAGCCCTTCAGCTTGTCGTCGAGCACGCTCACCAGCGGACGCAGCACCATCGGCAAGGTTTGCGAGAAATCGTGGAACTCGAGCCCGATCATGAAGCCCTTGCCGCGCACGTCCTTGATGATCTTCGGATATTTCGCCTTCAGCGCCTGCAGCCGCTGCCGAAGGTAATCGCCGGTCGAAGCCGCATTGTCGATCAGGCCCTCGTCATAGAGGACGTTCAGCGCCTCGATCGCGGTGACACAGGCCTCGCCCATGCCGCCGAACGTCGCCATGGCATGGATCATCGCCGTCTTGGGCGTGCCATAGGCCTTCATGTAGACGTCGCGCTTGGCGATCATGGCGCCGACTGCCGCCTTGCCGCCGCCGAGCGATTTCGCCAGCGCCGTCACGTCCGGCACGACGCCGTAATGCTCGAAGGCATAAAAGCGGCCGGAACGGCCGTAGCCGCATTGCACTTCGTCGGCGACCCACAGCACGCCATACCGGTCGCAAAGCGCGCGCAGCTTCTGCCAGTATTCGGCCGGCGCCTGGATGATGCCACCGCCGCCCTGGATGGTTTCGAGCACGATGGCGCCGATCTCGGGATCGTTGCGGAAGGCGCGCTCGACCGCGTCGATGTCCGCGAAGGGAACGCGCACGGCATTGTCCGCCACCTTGAACTCGGCGCGATAGAGCTGACCGTCGGTGATCGCTAGCACGCCCTTGGTCTTGCCGTGGAAGGAGTTCTCGGCATAGACGACCTTCGGCCGCTTGGGGCCTGCGGCGCGTTCGGCGAGCTTCACCGCCGCTTCCATGGCTTCCGAACCAGACGAGCCGAGGAACACCATGTCGAGATCGCCGGGCGAGCACTTGGCGATGTTGTGCGCAAGGGCTGCCGCATATTGCGACATGAAGGCGATGGCGATCTCCTGGCGCTTCTCCTCCTGGAATTTCTTGCGCGCCTCGAGGATGCGCGGATGGTTGTGGCCGAAGGCCAGCGAACCGAAGCCGCCGAAGAAGTCCAGGATCTTGCGGCCGTTCTGGTCGATATAGAACATGCCCTCGGCGCGCTCGATTTTGACCTTGTGGAAGCCGAGCAGCTTCATGAAATGCAGCTGGCCCGGGTTGAGGTGCGTCTTGAACAGGTCGGTGACACGGGCGACATCCATCGCCTTGGCCTGTTCGACGCTGATCAGGTCGGGCTTGGCGATGGTGGCCGGCAACAGCGCCGGCGCATCGACCAGCGCGCGCACGCCCAGTTCCGGTTTGGCAATGACAGTCATCTCGAAATCCCCCCTTCGTCGCCTTATTCGGCAGGAACGTGTTTGGTGGCGACGGCGTGGCCGTCCTTCTTGGCGCGGTATTCGCTGTAGGCGGCGATCAGCATGTCCTCGTCGCGGTATTGCGGCACCCAGCCGAGCTGACGCTCGGCCTTGGACACGTCGAGCACGCATTCCTCATCGGCGATCAGATACTGCTCCGGATCCATGATCGGCATGTTGAAGAGGTCGAGCAGGTCGAGCGTGCGCTTGACCGCCCAGCCCGGCGACGGCAGCAGGATCGACTTAGAGCCGGCATGCTTGATCAGGTCCCCGAGCAGTTTTCTCACCGGCGGCGGATTGAGCGAACCGAGATTATAGGCTTCGTTCGGCACGCCGGCTTTCCAGGCCGCGCGGGCGGCTTCGGCGCAGTCGAACACCGAGATGAACTGGTATGGATTCCTGCCCGAGCCGATCATTGGCACCGGCAGGTTCCAGTCGATCAGCTTGAAGAGTTTTTCCAGGATGCCGAGGCGCCCGGGCCCGATGATCAGGCGCGGCCGGAACAGCGAGATCGACATGCCGCGCTTGCGCCATTCGGCGGCGAGCTCCTCGGTCCTGAGCTTCGACAGGCCATATTCGCCAAGCGGTGCCACCGGATGATTCTCGGTCATCGGCAGCACCACGGTATGGCCGTAGATCATATCGGTCGTGTAGTGGACCAGTTTCGAGGCGCCGGCCTTGTCCATGGCCTGGATGATGTGTTCGGTGCCGTGGAAATTCACCGGAAAGAAGAAGTCGTGCCGCTTGGCGCGCACCTGGATCGGCGACAGCATCTTGGCCGACAGGTTGTAGACCATGTCGTCGGCCCTGAGGCCCACTGCCGCGACCGAAGCCGGATCGGTCACGTCGCAAGTGATGAAGCGCACCGAACGATAGTGCGGCAGGTCGCTCTTGACGATGTCGGCGACGACGACGTTCTCGCCGTCCGCGGCAAGCTTGGGGGCAAGATGACGGCCGACGAAACCGTCGCCGCCGAAAATCACATGTCTCATCGAACGATCTCGTTTGCGCCGATCTTGTCGGAGGTGATGGAAGCAGTTTGGTCCTCATGCCCGCGGCCACCCAAATCGCGGCCACTTTGCGCTATCAGCACGGTGCCGACGCAGATGCAGGCGATGCCGGCGATGCGCCACCCATTGAGGTCCTCGCGGAAGACGAAATAGGCAAAGACGGCGACCGCAACATAGGCGAGGCTCAGGAACGGATAGGCGAAGCTGAGCTCGACCTTCGACAGCACGTAGAGATGCGAGGCCATCGAGATGACGAAGGTGCAAAGGCCGAGGAATATCCATGGGCTGAACACGATCTGCAGAAGCTTCAAGAGCGGATTGACGCCCTCGAACGAGATCGGTCCCATCGACATCATGCCCTGCTTCAACATGAGCTGCGCAGCGGCATTGGTCATGACCGTGAAGAGAATGAAGACGATGTATTTCATTATTGCCACCCCGCCCTTGAACGGTCCTACTACAAACCTGCAAATATTTAGTGAAATCACATGTCTATTTTGAGTAAACCCTGATCTTAACGCGCCATTTACCAAGATTTACTCAAATTCGACCTACTCCGCAGCCTCGGTCGCACCTCTTCCAGCATCCAGTTTTTTCGCTGTCCGCGCCCAGAAACTCGACAGGAAGGCCGGATCGCGAAGCGCCTCCAGCCGCTGCCATTCCGGGAAGGGCGTCGCGAAGGTTTCGGGCCCCATGCGTGCATCCTTGTAGGGGTTGACGGCCCCACCGGCCTCGACCGTGATGCGGTCGAGCTCGGCGAGAAGCCTCAGCGTCCTTTCGCTTTTGTTGGGAAAATCGAGCGTCAGCGTGTAGCCGGGCCGCGGGAACGATAGCAACGCCGGCGAACGGACGTCGCCAAACCGCTTCAGGACCGTGAGAAACGAGCCTTGGCCTGCCCGCCGCGCCGCTTCGAGCAGGGCCGGCACGGCGCGCCGCGCGACGGCCTCAGGCACCACGCTCTGGTGCTGGAAAAGCCCGCGCGGTCCATAGAGCCGGTTCCAGTCGCGAACGCCGTCGAGCGGAAAGAAGAAGGCCTGGTAGCCCGCCCGGCGCGCATCGGACGAGCGGCCCTTCTTCCACCGATAGGCAGCGTTGAAGACGGTCAGGAACGGGCGGTTGAGCACGTTGAAGGGAGGCCGCACGGGCACCGAGATCCGGCTGCCTGCCCGGGCGGCGGCATGCGAGCCGTGCTCGGCGTGGTTGCCGGTGAACAAGAGGCCGCGCCCGCGCCCGTGACCGCCGGCAAGCTGATCGATCCAGGCGACGGCATATTCATTGGCCTGGTCGGCTGCATCCGCAAGGTCGAAGAATTCGTCGAGATCACGAAACCGGGTCGCCTTCTCGACGATGTCGAGCGAGGGCACGCGCATCAGCCGGATCGACGCCGACAGGATCAATCCGGTAAGCCCCATGCCGCCGATCGTCGCCCTGAAGAGATGGGCATTGTCGGTGTCGGAGCAGCGATAGGTCCGGCCGTCGGACCGCAGCAGGGTCAAGGATTCGACATGACAGCCGAATGTGCCGCGCCGGTGGTGGTTCTTGCCGTGGACATCGTTGGCGATGGCGCCACCCAGGGTCACGAATTGAGTGCCGGGAACCACGGCCGGAAAGAAACCGTAGGGCGCGGCATAGGCGATGATGTCGCAAAGCAGCACCCCGGTATCGGCCTCGATCGCGCCTGTCTCGGCGTTGAAAGCGCGGATGCGATTGAGCGGCCGCATGTCGACGACCATGCCGGCGTCGTTCTGGCAGCTGTCGCCATAGGAGCGGCCATTGCCGTAGGCGATGAGCGAACCAGGCTTGGCCGCGCCACTCTTCAACAGCGCAATGGCATCGTCGGCAGGGATGGAATGGCGTGCCGGAGGCGTCGCCAGTCCGAAACTGCCGAAGCGTTCGCCGCCCGCCCTCACCAACCCCAGCCTCCCGCGACCAGAAGCACCGCGCCGATGGCCACCACGATCTGGCTGCGCCAGTCGCGGATGATGAAGACGACCGGATCGTCATGCATCTCGTCGCGGCGGGCGAGGATCCAGACGCGCATGGTGAGATAAAGCACGATCGGCGCTAGAGGCCACATCACCCAGGGATGCGGATAGAGCTCGCGCACCGCGACGCTGTCCATGTAGAGCGCCAGCACCAGCGCCGAGGAGAAGGCCGAGGCCATGCCGGCCTGGGCGACGATCTCCTGGTCCTCGGTGCGATAGCCGCGGCCGGCGATGCGCTCGCCGACCGGGATGGCGGTGGTGCGCAGTTCGACGAAACGCTTCACCAGCGCAAGCGACAGGAAGAAGAAGATCGAGAAGGCGAGCAGCCAAAAGGAGACATCGACGCCGGTGGCCGCCGCGCCCGCCAGCACGCGGATCGTGTAGAGGCCGGCCAGCGTCAGCACGTCGATCAACAGCATGCGCTTGAAGGACAGCGAATAGGCAGTGGTCACGACCATGTAGCCGCCGAGCACGCCGAGGAATTCGATCGGCAGCAGGCAGCCGATGGCGATGCCGATGGCAAGCAGCACGGCGATCGCGCCAAGGCCGAACGGGATCGACAGCACACCGCTGGCGAAGGGCCGGTTGCACTTGGTCGGATGCTTACGGTCCAGCGCAAGGTCGAAGAAGTCGTTGACGATGTAGATGGCGGAGGCGACGGCGCTGAAGGAAACGAAGGCCAGAACGCACTGCCAGATCATGCCGACATTGAAATACTCATGCGACAGCACCATTGGCACAGCGATCAGCGAATTCTTCAGCCACTGATGGATCCTCAGCATCCTGACGTAGGTCTTCAGCGTCCGCTTCGGCGCCGGCATCGTCTCGGCGCCATGCCCCGCCTGCCAGCGTCGGGCGCTGCGGTCCGGCGCGACGATGATGGCGTTGCGTGCGCCATCGAAGACTTTGAGATCGTGCCGGCTGTTGCCGGCATAGTCGAAGCCGCCATCGCCATAGGCGGCGACCAGCGAGGCGCGCTTCCTGGCCGAACTCAAATTATGCGGTCCGTCCGTCGCCAGCACGCGGTCGAAGATGCCGAGATGCGCCGCGATCGCCTCGGCGAATTTGCGCGGTGTGCCCGTAGCCAGCACGATCTTGCGGCCTTCCTCCTGCTCGGCGCGGAGCCGCCCGAGCAGTTCAACCCGGTAAGGCAGCGAGGCCGGATCGATGTCGACGCGCGCGGCGATTTCCTGCTTGAGCCGCGCGGGACCGCCGGTCAGCCAAAGCGGCAGGAGAAAGACATAAAGCGGGTTCTTCTTGAGCAGGATGAACAGGCCTTCCCACAGAAGGTCCGTTGCAATCAGCGTGCCGTCGAGGTCGACCGCAAGCGGAATTGCGTTCCTGTCCGACCGCGCGTCCATTGTTGCCCTGCCTGCTCACCCCCGCGCCGTGCTTCGGCGCCCTTGCGACGGATATAGCGGGAGATGGCGGAGCGAACGTTAAAACGCCCGGTTGCAACGCGCTGTACAGACGGTATTTCCGGCGGCATCGTTAAGCGGCGCCTATCGGAAACGATAAAAGGCCGGACATTCGCCCGGCCTTTGCCGATCGTGCTTATGGGCGCTCTTACTTGATACGGGCGATGCCGCCCGATATCTCGACCGTTTCCGAACCGGTCAGCGCTTCGAGGTCACCGTTGGGCAAGGTAACAAAGCAGCCATTCGGGCAGAATTCCACCGTCTCGCCGGCGGCCAGCGCCAACTCGGTCTTGCCGCCGCCTTCGGTCACGATCAACGTCCGCGTCTGAGCGTCCTTGTTGACCGCGCTGGCGGCAAAAGCCGAACCGCCCAGGGCCAGGAAAGCGATGGCGGCAACGACAGACTTCCACATTGCAATTCCGGTGTTTCCACACCGCCTCTGTTCATTTTCGCAAGGCATTCTCGCCCTTTGCGTGAGAGCTTATATGAGATGTAACCTGAACCGCAACTGAATGCCGCATTCATGCCACAATCGGCTTTGGCCGGAATTTCGCCGGCCGGCAAACCTAAGCATGTCTCCCGAAGGTGGGACCGGTTTCGGGACAAAGACATGCTTGAAAAAAACTTAAAGCAGATCGCGCGAATCTTCTTTCACGCGACCTGCTTTAGTCGGGGTCGGGCTTGCGGCCTTTCCTCTTCGTTTTGGCCAAACGGGCCTGCTCGGCCGCGGCCTGGGCTTCCAGCCGCTCGCGTTCGGCGAACTCGGCTTCGATCTTGTCGTCATCGATCGGCCACGACTCGTGCTTCGTTGTCTCGACCACGGCGCGCGGCGTCGACGGGATCTCGATATGCTCGTCCTCGAAGATATCGAAGATCGCGAAGCGGATGTCGTTCTGGACGATGCTGCCGTTCAACACGTCGGCCACGAAGACGCGGATTTCGAATTCGAGCGCGGCCGGCCCAAAATTGGCAAAGAGCACGAAGGGCTCGGGGTTCTTGAGCGCCATCGGATGGGCGCGGGCAATGTCGAGCAGGATGGCATGGACGCGCTTGACGTCGCTACCATAGGCGACGCCCACCTTGATGTCGACACGGCCAAGCTTGTTGCGGTGCGTCCAGTTGCCGACCGCATTGTTGATGAGGTTCGAGTTCGGCAGGATCACCGACTGCCGCTGAAACGTCTCGATCTCGGTGGCGCGCACGCTGATCTTTCTGACCGTGCCGCTGATGTCGCCGGCGACGATCCAGTCGCCGACCTTGAACGGTCGCTCGGCAAGCAGGATCAGGCCTGAGACGAAGTTCGAGACCACGTTCTGCAAGCCGAAGCCGATACCCAGCGAAAGCGCGCCGGCCACCAGCGCCAGATTGGAAAGATCGATGCCCGCCGCCGATATGCCGACGAGCGCCGCGAGCGCGACGCCGGCATAGCCCACCGCCAGCCGGATCGAGTTGCGCACGCCGGTGTCGACCTTGCCGCGCGCCATCACCGAGCCGTCGAGCCAGCCCTGGAACCAGCGCGTCAGGAAATAGCCGATAACGAAGACGACGATGCCGGTGAGGATGCCGAGGACGGAAATCGTCACCGAACCGATGGTGACGCCTGTCGCCAGCTTGAAGGCCCAGGCTTCGATATCGCCGGGCTGGAAGCCCCACATCAAGAGGATCAGTGGCAGGAACACCAGCACGATCATCAGGTTGATGGCGATGCTGACCACCAGGCCGAGCTGGTCGAGCGCGGTGTCCTCGTAGCTGGAATTGGCAGACAGCCAGCGCCCGACCGAGGTGTCGGCGAAGCCGCCCTCCTCGCCGATCGCCCGCGCCGACAGGAAGCCGATATAGGCGGTGACGAGCGTGGTGCCGGTGACCACGACCTGGATCGAGACGAAAAGCGCAAGACCGATATAGCCGAGCAGTGCTGCGGCGATGGTGAGCAGGCCGAGCCCGATGGCAATGAAGCGAAGCCAGGCCGGCCAGGGACGCCAGGACCCATCATGCGCCTTGAAAGGCCTCAGCACGCCCATAAGGATCAGGATGATGCCCACGATGACGGTGGCAACGAAGCTCCTGGCAATCGTCAGCGACAGCGGCGAACCCATCTTCTCGTTGACGACCGACAGGAAGTAGTTGAAGCCGAGGACCACGGCCATGGCGGTGGCCAGCCGCACCAGCCAACGCGCCGGTCCGGTTGCGACTGGAATAAGCCGCCAGTTCGGCAGCCGCGGCTCGAGTGCCGCATTGGTCAGCCGATTGACGCAGAACACCACCGCGACGACGGAGAGCAGCGCGTTGAGGAATTCGCCGATGTCGCCGCGCAGCACGCTGTAGTAGTTGAAGAAGAACACGGTCGAGGCGAGGAACGCGCCGAGCGCCACGGTCGGCAGCAGCGTCGACCAGAACGCCACCGACAGCCGGCTGAGGTAGGACGGCTCTTCGACGGAAGGATCGGCCTCGAAGATGCGGCCGAACAGGCGCCTGCCGCCGATCAGCAGCACGGCCGCCAGTGCCAGCGCCATCAGCGTCGCCGCAAGCATGGCTTGGAACTTGAACTTCAATGCGAAGGTGAGCCAGGAGGCCACCGCCTTGTAGAGGCCGGTGAACTGATCGTGCGCGTCGGAAAAGGCCTGCGGGCTCAGCGCATCGGTCAATTCGTAGCGTTTCGTCAGAACGCTCCGGAACAGCTCGCTGCGCAGGATAGCGATCTTGTCGACCAGCCCGCTGATGCGGATCGACAGGTTCTGCGCGCTGGCGACCACGGCATTGATCTCGGCCTTCTCGGCCGTGAGCGCCGCGCGCTCATTGGCGACGATCGCAGGCTCCGGCGGCTGCCCCTGCGCCGGCTGCGGCCCCAATACCTCGATGCGAGCGTTGATGTCGTTGAGGCGCGAACGGAACGCGAGCGCGCTGTTCAGCGCGGCGCGCGAAATATCCTCGAGCTGCAAGCGGGTATCGACAAGACCGGCATCGTCCTGGTCGGGAGCGCTTAACTTCTTCTCCAGGCCGTCGGTCTTCGCCGTCAGGTCCTGGATGGCCTTGGTCTGGTCGGCGATGAGCTGCGCGGAGCCCTGGCCGATCGCCTGCCCCATCGCGTCTGACGACGGCTGTGCCGCGACAGCGACAATGGCGACCAGGATCAGGCGTAGCAGTCGGAAAATCATGACGTGACGGGGCGACTCGCGGCCGAAAGATCTTCGAAAATTCCGCCCTTGATAAAGACCGGCATATCAGGCGGCAAGCCGTCTCCATCCGCAGACCGACGGCGCGGATCGAAGTCGGCCTGTCGAAAAGCTATGGCGCAATCTTGGCTTTGCGCTTCTCGCCTGCTCTATAGTCTGCCGCCTCGCACCAAAAGGACGACAGGAAGAATGGCGGAATACTCAGCCTTTTCGCTGCTCAAGAACGCGCTGAGGGGCAACCAGGACTGGACACCGGCCTGGCGCAAGCCGGACCCCAAGGCGTCCTATGACGTGATCGTCATCGGCGGTGGCGGCCATGGGCTCTCGACCGCCTATTACCTTGCCAAGGAACACGGCATCACCAACGTCGCGGTGCTGGAGAAAGGCTGGCTGGGCTCGGGCAATGTCGGCCGCAACACCACGGCCGTGCGCTCCAACTACCTTTTGCCGCAGAACACACGCTTCTACGAACATTCGATGAAGCTGTGGGAGAACCTGTCGCACGACCTCAACTACAACGTCATGTTCTCGCAGCGCGGCTGCCTCAACCTGGCGCACACGCCGGCCCAGCTCGACGACTATGCAAGGCGCGGCAATGCCATGCGCCATCTCGGCGTCGACGCCGAGCTGATGAGCGTCGGTGAGATCAAACGGCTTGTGCCGGCGCTGGACGTCTCGGGTTCGGCGCGTTTTCCCGTCCTCGGCGGACTGATGCAGCCGCGCGCGGGCACCGCTCGCCACGACGCGGTCGCTTGGGGCTATGCGCGCGGCGCCGACCGGCGCGGCGTCGACATCATCGAGAATTGCGAGGTCACCGGCTTCCTGCGCGACGGCGACCGCATCACCGGCGTGACGACGACGCGCGGCGACATCCGCGCCAAGAAAGTGGCGCTTGCCGTCGCCGGCAGCACCGGCCAGGTCATGCAGCTTGCCGGCATTTCGCATATGCCGATCGAAAGCTACGTGCTGCAGGCGTTCGTGTCCGAATCGCTCAAGCCGATCATCAACACCGTTCTCACCTTCGGCATGGGCCACTTCTACATTTCCCAGTCCGACAAGGGCGGTCTCGTCTATGGCGGCGACCTCGACGGCTACAACAGCTATGCGCAACGCGGCAGCCTGCCGGTCGTCGACGAGGTGATGAGCGAGATGCTGGCGCTGTTCCCGGGCCTGGCGCGGGTGCGCATGCTGCGCTCCTGGGGCGGCCTTTGCGATATGACGATGGACGGCTCGCCGATCATCACCACCGGACCGCTGCCCGGCATGTATCTCAACTGCGGCTGGTGCTATGGCGGCTTCAAGGCCACCCCCGCCTCTGGCTGGTGCTTCGCCTGGACGATCGCCAAGGACGAGCCGCACGAATTCAACGCGCCCTTCACGCTCGACCGTTTCTATCGCGGCCTCATCATCGACGACAAAGGCCAGGGCGCGACCCCGCGGCTGCATTAGGGTTGGAATCAAGATGCTGATAACTTGCCCCTATTGCGGCCCGCGCGACGTCATCGAATTCACCTACCAGGGCGACGGCAACCGCGCGCGGCCGCAGCCTTCCTCGCAGGATCTCGACGCCTGGAACGCCTATGTCTACGACCGGCTGAACCCGGCCGGCGACCACAATGAGATCTGGCAGCATTCCGGCGGTTGCCGCGCGCATCTGCGGGTGGTGCGCAACACCGTAACCCATGAGATCCTGAGCACGGCCTTCGCCCGCGGCGGACACAAATCCGCCGGCCACAAGGCGGGAGGCAACCAGTGAGCCCGCGCCGCGCCGACACCGGCGGCCGCATCGATCGGCTGCGCACCATTCGCTTCACCTTCGACGGCGCGCCCTATACCGGCCATGTCGGCGACACGCTGGCTTCGGCGCTGCTGGCCAACGGCGTGACGCTGTTCGGCCGCTCGTTCAAATACCACCGTCCGCGCGGCCTGCTCGCCGCCGGCGTCGAGGAGCCGAACGCCCTGGTGACGGTGCTGCGCGGCGACGTCCGCGAGCCCAACATCCCCGCCACCATGGTCGAGATTTATGACGGGCTCGTCGCTGTCAGCCAGAATCGCTCGCCCTCGCTCGCCTGGGATATCGGCGCGCTCAACCAGCTCGGCGGCAAGATCCTGTCGGCCGGCTTCTACTACAAGACCTTCATGGGGCCGGCGATCGGCCCCATGAAGGGCACCCGCTTCTGGATGTTCTGCGAGCATTTCATCCGCCGCGCCGCGGGCCTCGGCAAGGCTGGAACCGCGCCCGACCCGGCGCGCTATGAGCGCATGAACGCCTTCTGCGACGTGCTGGTCGTGGGTTCCGGCCCGGCCGGCCTGATGGCGGCGAAGGCCGCGGCCGA
>NZ_JHQR01000056.1 GCF_014843825.1 Mesorhizobium silamurunense | reverse complement strand
ACTGGATAGAAACTGGGGGCAACGTCAGCCACTTTGGACAATGCACTTAGAAAATACCGTTCTGCCGAGCTCGCCCGTGGAACCATATCGGTTGAAATCGATCGCAGCCTAATGCCCCCCGATGCAATATTCGGGTTTGCGGAGCGCATTAACCCCAAACGGTCTTTCATGTTCGTTTCCAAGGTGCTTGGACGTCATATTCCCGTGCGGCCTTCGCTGATGCGAACGACGTACCAATTTCTGGCCGACCAAATTTCACCCGATCTCGAAGGGCCAATCCTGTTCATAGGAATGGCAGAAGCCGGTGTCGGGCTGGGTGCGGGCGTGCACCAGCAATACTCAGAACAAAATGACCGGGATGACACCGTCTACATTTGCACTACCAGACATGCACTTGGTTTGCCCCTAATCTGCGAGTTCCAGGAGGAGCACAGTCACGCCACGGGACATCTCTTACACTGGCCGCTCGTGCCAGGTCTGGCCTCGAGGGTCAAGAATGCCCGAACACTTGTATTGATTGACGATGAAGCGTCGACCGGAAAAACACTCGGCAATCTGTTCGCAGCTCTGCCTGCCAGCATCAGGTCGAACGTTCACAATGCGGTACTCGTCACCCTCACGGATTGGTCAGATGGCGCTATCGAACAGACGATAGCAACCAATGTGAAGCGCGCGTCACTCCTATCCGGGCGGTATCGCTGGCATGCAAACGGTCTGAACATCAACGCGCCGGAAGTGCCAACAGTTGAAACGAAAAGGCGCAAGGTCATTTCGCCCGACAAGGATATCGACTGGGCGCGATTGGGCGTCTCCCGCCACAGTCTGCAACTGGAGGGTCAGGCAGCAGCGTCGGGCGCTACGCTGGTTCTTGGTACAGGAGAACATATTTGGCAGCCGTTCCTGCTTGCGGAAAAGTTGGAGATGGAAGGAGCTGACGTCCACTACTCATCCGTTACACGATCGCCGATTTCAGTAGGTCACGCGATTGTAAAGAAATTCGCGTTTGAAGACAATTACGGGGGGCATTCGTTAAATTACCTGTACAATGTCAATCCGTCAGATTACGCAAAGGTCCTCCTTTGCTCCGAGACGGATGAAGAGCAGATAAGTCCTATACTTGTGACGTCATTGCGGCGGCCAACAGTCGTAGTTGCTCGGTGAGCACCTTTCTCGATTGTCAATATCCGCTGCATTCAACTTTTATTTCATCAATACTCCGGCCTGGGTTTGAAGTCCGCGGGCATTTAAGCGTCCCGGGTTCCGATACGTGGCGGAGGAAAGAGAGGACTTTGTTGACGACGCAAAGTAAATTCATTTCGGGCACGTATGGTGGTTCGGACGTCACGTTTCTTTTGAAACCGATAAAATTGGAGGCAATCGACGTCGCATCGAAGGAAGCGGCGATACAGTCCGGTCTACGCCACTATTCGGAAACAATTTCATTCGAAGGCGCGCCCGAAGCCGGCTACATGGAGATATTTGATGGAGCGATGTCAGCTGGCGCTGCGAGAATGGGACGCGAGGTGGCAGCCCTCGCGCGGTCTATCTCAAACCAAATTAAAGGCCCGATCACGTTGGCGAGCCTCGTTCGGGCCGGAGTGCCCTTGGGTGTTCTCCTCAAGCGTGCGTTGTCGCGCCTAAAAAAGGACGTCGAACACTTTGGCATTTCGATCATCCGGGACCGCGGAATTGACTGCAATGCAATGCACCACATCATTGAGCGGCGGCCCATCGAAGGCCTGCTGTTCGTTGATGGCTGGACCGGCAAAGGCGCTATCTCCAACGAGCTGGAACGGAGCTTCCATTCATTTTCTGCACAGCCGCCAAAGCTGGTGGTTCTGGCTGACCCCTGTGGCCGCGCGTGGCTTGCGGCGTCGAGCGAAGACTGGCTTATTCCATCGGGAATACTCGGAAGCACCGTGTCCGGGCTGATCAGCCGTTCGATACTGAACGAGCAGGTCACAGGTCCGGAAGATTTTCACGGTACAGTCATATGGGATCACTTGATGTCCCACGATATCTCAGCTGCTTTCGTGGACAATGTGTGGACACATGCCGCCACCGCGTTAGACCAAAATAACGATATCGCGCAGTGGACGGATAACGACCGCTCAAGCCATCAGAGACGATCGCGGGAGGCAATCAATCGAATTGCTGCAGAGTTTGCCGTTGAGAATTTTAATCGGATCAAGCCAGGAATTGCGGAAGCCACGAGGGCAATTCTGCGCCGTATGCCTCAAATTGTATTCCTTTCTTCCGTTGAAGATGCTGAGCTGGCAGCGCTGCTGTATTTGATCCGAGAGAAGAATGTTCCCTTCCAAGTCGTCTCGGAAAAAATCCAGCCTTATCGCGCCATTACATTAATCCAGACGGTTTAAAAAGATCTTGAAAAACGTATCGCCGTTTGAACTCGGGACGACACTTTAAATGTCGATTATAAAGCAAGACGCGCCTGCTTATATTTTGGGAGAAAAACTTCCGAAACTAAAGTCGTTGGTCCTGTGTCCAGAAGACGAAGCAGTTGGCAAAGATGTGAACGAAAAACCAAAGTGATCCGCGGGATCTATCCGAGTTGACGAAAACGAATTCCAAATATGTATGGCGGATCGAGTGCAATGCCTGATCAACCCGTCAAATCCGCAGATCACGCCATCCAGCCAATCGTCTTTGCCGATCTGGATGACACATTGTTCCAGACGCACGCAAAGTGTCCGAAAGGCAGCGAGGACAAACTGGCTCTAGCTGCGATCTCGTCGAACGGACATCATTCCATGATGACCCCGCGGCAGGTTGCGATGATCGATTGGCTGCTGAGTACGTCACAGGTCATTCCCGTCACGGCACGTGGCTCGACAGCCTACGGGAACGTCAAGATCGCGTTCAACAGCTATGCAATTGTTGCCAACGGCGCTGTCATCCTTAAGCCGGGTGGTGCGCATCTGAAGGAATGGCACGATGTCATTTCTAAGGAACTGATCCCTCACAGGGAGGCACTGAACAAGGTACTTGAAATAGGTCGACAAGGAGCCGAAGCTGGCAAAATGTCTGTTCGTTCGTGGATCGTTGAAGAAATGGATATGGCCACATACGCCGTCTTCAAAGAAAACGACGGTGATGGCAAGAGGCTGGCGGAACTGAAATTTGAGTTCGACGATGCGGGTTGGATACGGCATCACAACGGAAACAACTTCGCGCTCATTCCCCCGCCGGTTTCAAAGCGCCGGGCAGTAGAGTTCCTCTTGAAGAAGATCCGCTCGGAGTCTGGAGATAGGCCAGCGATCGGATTCGGTGACAGCGCAAGCGATCTCGCCTATCTCAATCTGTGCGACTGGTGGGGCGCGCCATCGCGCTCGCAGATTTCGGCGATGCTGAACCAAGGCTTGACCTTCGGCGAATCGACAAACGCAGCGCTCTCCGACCGGAAACTTTGCAAAAGACCAACTTATCAGGCTGTGTGAGAACTAGATGTTTAGTCCCGGCATTTGCTGGAGCGGATTGAGTGTGAGGCGTTCGGGCTATGTGGCCCAGGTTTTGCAGATGAACTCGTAAGGCGTGAGGCCCTTGAGGGTCTCGAGCCTGTGCGCGAAGTTGTAGGCCGCGACGAAGTCGGCGAGATGCTGGCGGAGTTGGTCATGGCTCTCGTGGTAGAAGCGCCTGACGGTCGCATCCTTGATGGTCCGGTTCATCCTCTCGACTCGGCCCTTATCCGGCATATGATCTGTGGTGCCTTTTCGTCCTACTGTTCTTGTTTTGGAACGGCCTTATGGTGAGCCCATCCGGGACGTGGGGCACCGGAAGCACGAAGGTGCAGGCAGGCCGCCGCTCCCAGCGCGACCGGCACGACAACACGCCAATCCGAGCGGCGTGCGGCAACGCCGCTGGCGGGCAACACGACATCTACTGATCCGCGCTCGCAGCGCATCCGGGAAAGTCGCGAGTGCGGACTTGTGTCAGGCCTTTCGGGTGCGGCCATTTCACATGCCGCGGGCCGGTATGGTGATGCGCGGAAGGTCCAAATCTGCTTGGCGAGCTCATGAAGCTCTCGTCCAAACACTGGTTTTCCTGACCCCGATCTGGTCGATCATTTGCCCATGCGGTTCTTGCCTTCCTCACATCCCCGACGTACCGGCTTCAGGTGCGCTGCTGAATGATCATGCCCGCACCATCGCCGGATACCGGTAATCCTCCTGTTTCGTCAGCATGGCCCAGATCCCGCGCGCCATTTTATTGGCCAGCGCGATTGCCACCAGTATGCGCGGCTTCTTCGCCATCATGCGGGCAAGCCAGGAACCCTCGGGCGCACGCTTGCGGGATGCCCACTGCACCGCGGCCTTGGCGCCGACGATGAGCAGACGTCGAATGTCGCGCTGGCCCATCTTCGAGGTCTTGCCTAGTCGTTGCTTGACGGTAGATTTCTGCAGCGGGACCAGCCCGAGCCAGGCGGCAAAGTCGCGCCCGCACTTGAACGTCTCCATGGGCGGCGCGAAGGTTTCGATGGCAAGGGCGGCGATGGGGCCGACACCGGGCATGGTCTGCAAGCGTTGCGATGTTTCACCTTTCCTGGACAGCACGTCGATCGTCTTCTTCAGTGCGTCGAGCCGGTCAGTCAGCTGGTCGATCTGGCCCAACAGATCGCCGCAGATCTCGCGGACCAGATCCGGCAGTCCCGTGTTCTCGTCCTCAACGACTTCTGCCAGACGCCGCAGGTGGCCGATGCCTTGCGGAGCAACATGGCACCGAACTCGTAAAGGTGCGCGCGCAAGGCGTTGACCAACTCGGTGCGCTGATTGACCAGCTGTTCGCGGGTGCGAAACACAATCGCCCGGGACTGCTGCTCCTCGCTCTTGGTCTCGACGAAGCGCATCGTTGGACGCGGCGCCGCCTCGACGATCGCCTCCGCATCCGCTGCGTCGTTCTTCTGCCGCTTGATGAACGGTTTGACATAGCCAGGGGCAATCAGTTTCGGCTGATGGCCGAGCCGGGCCATCTCGCGAGCCCAGTAGTGGGAACTGCCGCACGCCTCCATCGCCACGATACATGTCGGATGACCCGCCATGAACTTGCAAAACTGTAGGCGCGACAGCTTCTTGCGGAACACAACCGCTCCATCGGCTGCCGCCCCGTGTAGCTGAAAGGCGTTCTTTGCCAGATCGACCCCGATGATGGTAACCTTTTTCATGGATGCCTGCCTCTCCTTTGCGTGGCTGTAACACCACAAACTTGGCACATAGCGATGCCGTCGGAGAAGGCTGGCATCCACATGGGGTAATCGCGGGAGCGAG
>NZ_JHQR01000054.1 GCF_014843825.1 Mesorhizobium silamurunense | reverse complement strand
CGCGCGACCGGCGGCAGAGGCGCCGGATCGAAACCGGCGAGCAGGCGCTCGGCCTCATCGAGGCGGCCGATCAAGATCAACCGACGGGCCTCGAGGCTGCCGGCATAGGCGGCATTGACCCGATCGCCATGCGCTCTCGAAGCGTAGCTCGGGCGGCTCGCAACGCCTTCTCCGGCCAGCCGAGATCGCGCGAGACCAGCGCGATCTCGGCCTCGGCGACGACACAGCGAGCACGCGCCACCGCCTCTTTCGGGCTGAAGGCGCGGGCGGCACTTTTCAACAGTGTCTTGGCCTTGGCGAAATCGCCGAGCTGCGCCATGGCAATGCCGCGCAGCGCCAGTGCCGGCGCGTCGTCGCGCAGCGCGACGCGTTTCAGGGCGCCGAGCGGGTCTCCCGACGCCAACGCCCGGCCGGCGGCATTAATCAGCGAGTCCATGCAATGCCTGCTTCTGGGGCCGCCGGATCAAATCGCGTCACACTTGTAACTCTCACCATCGCGCCGTCCGGTCCTATGTCTGTTCGCGTCACCCTCAACCAAACCGAAAGAATGAGCAATGACCCAGCAAATGCACACACCACCGGTCGTTTCGCCAGAAGCCTGGGAAGGCGCATACGAAGAGATGCTCGTGAAAGAAAAAGCCCTCACCCGCGCCCGCGACGCGCTCGCCGCGGAACGGCGCCGCATGCCATGGATGCTTGTCGAGAAGGACTATGTGTTCGAAGGCCCGAACGGCAAGGCGAGCTTGCTCGACCTGTTCGAGGGCCGCCGGCAGCTGGTCATCTACCGTGCCTTCTTCGAGCCAGGCGTCTATGGCTGGCCGGAGCACGCCTGCCGCGGCTGCTCGCTTGGCGCCGACCAGGTCGGCAACCTCGCCCATCTCAATGCCCGCGACACCACGCTTGCCTATGCCTCGCGCGCGCCCCAGGCCGATATTCAGCGGCTGAAAGAGCGGATGGACTGGAAGATGCCCTGGTACACCATCACCGACAGCTGGGATAAGGATTTCGGCGTCGACGAATGGCACGGCCACAACGTCTTCATCCACGACGGCGACCGCATCTTCCGGACCTATTTCGTCAACAACCGCGGCGACGAGGCGTTCGGCACGGTCTGGAGCTATCTCGACGTCACGCCGCTCGGCCGCCAGGAAGTCTGGGAGGATTCGCCCAAGGGCTATCCGCAAACCCAGACCTACAAGTGGTGGAACTGGCACGACAGCTATGAGGAAGGCGCCGCCCCCGACCAGAGATGGGTCGAGGTGTCGGACGCCGGCGAAGCGGCGTTCCGCAACAAGAACGCCTGAGCGTGAAGCGACTCTGGCGGCATCGACCGCGCCGCCAGAGCCGATCTTTCCCGAGAGCCTGACCAGTTTGGAAGGTGGAGATCATGAGCATCGACAATCCCGCCCCTCGCCCGGCCGGCCTGAGCGGCTTCGGCGTCGCCGACTGGCTCTGTCTCGCGGCGGCCCCCACCTTCGCGATCATGGCGCTGCTGACGGCTGCCTATGGCGGCCAGGACATGACGTGCATGTCCGGCCCCGCGGCCTCCGTGCTCAGCGGCATGGTGCCGATGTATCTGTTGATGGCCGCCTTCCACCTTGGGCCGTGGCTGCGGTTGGTGGCGAGGCGAGCGTAGGATTTGGCACCGCAGCGAATGACGACCGCACAGGCCTAAATGCCCGCTATATGCCAGGAGCGGTCACCTGCCACACCCAAATGCCCGGGGAGATGCGGCCGACGCATTAACACTTGCGTCGTTCGCGGCGCTCCTCTTTCTCATGGCCTCGCGCGATAATCGCTCAAGCGAAGCTACGCTGCCGTATGTCAGCCTGCGGGGTCGTGGCGGCGCGGGAGACCGGCCTGATGTGGGCGAACGTACTGCGGGCGTTCCAAGCTGGAAATGCTCTTATGAGCGCCGGGGAGCCATCGAGCCGGATGCGATCCTCGCGGGTGGCTTGGGCCCAGCTGAGTTGGCCGGCGTGCCATTTGACGAAGGCTTCGGCGTCCGCCGTGATGTAGAGGTCCTCGTCGAAGCCGGGGTTTCTTTTGCAGATTTCCGTGTCTCCGAGCTCGATGAGTAGCCAGTAGCGCTCACGGTACGGTCGGCCGGTGAAGTCGAAGCGGATGACGACACGTCGATCCGGGAGTCGGTCTCGGCGGAGCGCGTTGCTCATCGACCACAGGGCCACAAAGGGGTCGAGGTGCTCGGGCGCGATCTCGAGCCAACGCGCACCCCACTCGCCAAGCGACTGGCAGACCGCGAAGAGGTCGTGGCCCGCCGAAGTGAGCTCGTAGTGATGTCCGCGCCCGTCGGGCTTAGGCCCCGACTCGACGACACCGAGCCGTTCCAGCTGCTTGAGCCGCTGTGAGAGCAGGGTACGGGAGAGTCCCGGGGCGCCCTCCAAGATCTCGCTGAAGTTTCCGCAGCCAAGTTGCAGGTTGCGGATGATAAGCGGCGTCCAGCGCTCGGCGAAGATCTCGGCACCGCGAGCGATGGGGCAATACTGGCCGTATGTCCTCATGACGCCAGTGTCGCGCGCCCGCCTTCGATTGTGAAGTCCAGATTTTTGACTGTTCGGCCGCGCTCCGCGGTGGTTCGATGGCCGCCGAGAAAAAGGAGGACACGATGACGACACCGACGATTGCGGAAGTCGGCCGCAGGAGCAAGGAGTCAACCGTCGTGGAAATCGACGGGTTCCGAGGTCGGCTGATCAGTGCCGACCATGCCGACTATGATATCGCCCGTGCAATCTGGAACGGTGCCATCGACCGGCGCCCGCGCCTGATCGCCCGGTGCATTGGGACTGCCGACGTGGTCGCGGCCGTGCGTTTCGCACGCGACCACGATCTGGAGATCGCAATACGCGGCGGGGGCCACAACGTGGCGGGCACCGCCGTTTGCGAAGGCGGGATCGTCATCGACCTCTCGGCCATGAGGGCCGTGCGGGTCGATCCCGCCTGCAACAGGGCCTGGGCGCAGGGTGGCGCGCTGTGGGGCGACGTCGATCACGAAACGCAGGCGTACGGTCTGGCCACCACCGGCGGTATCGTGAGCCACACCGGAGTTGCCGGGCTCACCCTGGGCGGTGGCGTCGGCTGGCTGATGCGCAAACACGGCCTCACGGTCGACAACCTTCTCGCCGTCGACGTCGTGACGGCCGATGGCGAGTTGCTGCAGGCATCCGAGCACGAGAACCCCGACCTGTTCTGGGCGTTGCGAGGCGGCGGCGGCAACTTCGGCGTGGTCACTTCGTTCGAGTTCCGCCTCCACCCCGTCGGGCCCATCGTCCTGGCGGGACCGATCCTCTGGGATACAAACGACGCGGGCGAGGTCCTCCGCTTCTACCGCGACTTCCTCCATGACGCTCCCGACGAGCTCGGCACGGTCGTGAGGTTCGGCGCCGCGCCACCATTACCGGTCATCCCCGAGGATCTGCACTGGCGCCTGGTGATGATGATCGGTACCTGTTTCGCCGGGCCGATCGCAGACGGTGAGAGGGCGCTACGCCCGCTCCGCACATTCCGGACTCCCCTCCTCGACCTGGTCGGGCCCGCGCCGTATGTGGGACTCCAGAGCGCGCTCGACTCGACTGTCGTCCACGGTTGGAACTACTATTGGAAGTCTACCCACCTCCCCGAACTCCGCGACGACCTCATCGACGTGATCAACGAGCATGCGTTCTCCTGCTCGTCGCCACGGTCGTACGTGGCGATGTTCCATCTGCAGGGGGCGGTGAGCCGAGTCGCCGACGGCGCGACGGCGTTTGGGAATCGGCAGGCGTCGCACGCGATCACCCTCGATGGTGTTTGGCAGCCCGGCGAGGACTTCGGAGACCACGATACCGCTTGGGCGAGAAGGTTCTTCGCCGCCCTCGGCCGCTTCCGCGAAGGCGTCTACGTCAACTTCCTCGGCGACGACGAAGACCCTGACCGGGTCCGCGAGGCGTATGGCGACTCCGTCTACGACCGGCTAGCGGAGGTCAAGACCATGTACGACCCCGACAACGTCTTCCATCGCAACCAGAATATCCGCCCGGGTTGAAAATGGGAGGTCCGACGGCGCCGGCGACGCTTGAACGGTGCTGCGTGCTGGATGAGGTGCAACGTCGCCGGATGCGCTTGGGTGGGGTGCATATCGGACGCTGGCGCCGCGCGGTGCTCTGACGGTTCGGCGCTCGGTCTTGGCTGGGCGGATTCAGGGCGGGTGACGCGACCCGATTGGCGCGACCAGGACAACAGCTTGGCTACCAATCCAGCCTCCGATCACCCGCCAAGAGCTTTCCCCGTCTTGCACTGACCACCCGGATTGCCTTCCGCTCGTCCTCGCTCAATATTCGGGCCGATGTTGCAGGCGATAGCGAGTCACTGGTCTACACTTATCCTTCTCCTGTCGTTGGCGATGGCGGCCGTCGGTATCGTCCACGCCATCATGACGAAGGAGGACGTGCGCGCCGCCACCGGCTGGGTCGGCGTGATGCTGCTGTCTCCCTTCCTCGGCGCGATCATCTACGCCATCGCGGGCATCAATCGCATCCGCCGCGCGACGATCAGCGCCATGCGGCCCGTCACCGGCGAGGCCGCCGAGGCAGGGCATGACCGCGACGTGGCCATGGAGGCGTTGATCAGCGCTCAATATGGCCAGCGCTTCATCGGGCTGAAGACGCTCGGCGACAGGGTGGCGCGGCGGCCGCTGACTTCCGGAAACTCGATCGGCGTGCTCAACACCGGCGACGAGGCCTATGCGGCGATGTGCCGGGCCATCGACGGCGCGCAAAAAAGCGTGCTTCTCGAGACCTATATTTTCGACAATGACGCCGTCGGCCAGCTTTTTGTCCAGTCGCTTGCCGGCGCGGTCAAACGCGGCGTCGCGGTGCGCGTTCTGATCGACGCCGTCGGCGTGCGCTATTCCGTGCCCAGCATTCTCCATCAGCTGAGGGAAGCCGACGTCGCCGTCGACCTCTTCAACGGCAACATCGTCATGGGACTGAGACTTCCCTATGCGAACCTCAGAACCCACAGGAAGATCCTGGTCGTCGACGGCATGGTGGCGTTCACGGGAGGCATGAACATCCGCAAGGGATTCTCGGCCGAATTCGCCGGCTCCGACAGTTCCAGGGACACGCATTTCGAAGTCACCGGGCCGGTGGTAGCCGACCTGTTTTCGGTCGCCGCCGAGGACTGGCGCTTCGCCGGCAACGAGGCGCTGAAGGGCGACATCTGGCAAGTCGAACGAGCCGCGCCCCCGCCCGGCCAGCCGATGCTGGTTAGAGCCGTGGCGACGGGTCCGGATGCCTCGAACGAAACCAACCACAAGCTGCTGATGGGCGCCTTTTCGGTCGCCCGCAAGTCGATCCGCATCATGTCACCCTATTTCCTGCCGGACCGGGAGCTGATCAGCGCGCTGACCACCGCCGGCCGGCGCGGCGTCGAGATCGACATCGTCGTGCCGGCGGTGAACAACCTCTTCCTTGTCGACCATGCGATGACGGCGCAGTTCGACCAGGTGCTGAAGCATTATTGCCGCGTCTGGCGCCACGAAGGCCCGTTCGACCACTCCAAGCTGATGGCGATCGACGGCGTATGGGCCTATATCGGCTCGTCAAATCTCGATGCCCGCTCGCTGCGGCTGAACTTCGAGATCGACATGGAGATTCTGGATGCCAACTTCGCCGCCGAGATCGAGGCCCGTATCGGCGCCGCGATCGCGTCCGCCCAGCCGGTGACGCTGCAGACGCTGAAGGCCCGGCCTTTCGTCATTCGCGTTTTCGACCGATTGCTGTGGCTGGGATCGCCCTATCTATAGGCAAGGAAGACGAGCAGCAGGAACCATGGAGAGAAACGGACGCAGCCTTCCGGAGACCGTGCTTCTGTCGATCCGCGGCAGAAAGATGCGCAAGGCGAAAGCGACGCCGCCCAAACGGGTCGGCGGCGCCGAGATGGTGGTCGCCTCCTACAATGTCCACAAATGCATCGGCACCGACCGCAAATTCGACCCCGAGCGGACCGCGCGCGTCATCCGCGAAATCAGCCCCGACGTGATCGCGCTGCAGGAGGCCGACAACCGCTTCGGCGACCGCGCCGGCCTGCTCGACCTCAACCGTCTCGAAATCGAAACGGGGCTGGTGCCGGTACCGGTCACCGGAAACGGCAAGGCACATGGCTGGCGCGGCAACGTGCTTCTGTTCAAACGCGGCACCGTGCGCGACGTTCACCAGATCAAGCTGCCGGGCCTTGAGCCGCGCGGGGCGCTGGTCGCCGAGATCGACCTCGACGAGAACCGGGCGTTGCGGGTGATCGCGGCCCATCTCGGCCTGTTGCGCCGCTCGCGCTCGGAACAGGCGCGCGTGGTGCTCGATATCATGAGCAGCGCCGATGAAAGGCCGACGCTCTTGCTCGGCGACCTCAACGAATGGCGGCTGGGCAACCGCTCGGCGCTCAACACGCTGCACTCCACCTTCGGTCCGCCGCCGGCGGTGCCCACCTTTCCGTCGGGCTTACCCGTGCTGGCGCTCGACCGGATCATGGGCAACCGGCACGGCATGGTTTCCGCCGTGGAAGCGTATGACACGCCGCTGTCGCGGGTCGCCTCCGATCATTTGCCGCTCACGGCTTACGTGCATCTGTAGCGGAGCTAAGCGCTGGCCGCCGGCGCCATTGGCGGCCCGACGATTTCGGCCTCATAGCGGGCGCTGACGCGCTTCAGGGCTTCGATGTCCGGCGGGCTCGCGGGCGGCAGCCCTTCCGCCTTCGCCGGCCGTCCGCCGTGAATGAAAACACCCTCGCCGCCACCCGGCGTCAGCAGCGTCAGCATCCGCGCCGGCTTGTCGCCCTCGACCACGAAAGTGTGGGGAACGTTTCTCGGCAGGAAGACGAATGAACCCGCAGTGGCCCGAAAAGTGCGATCGCCGCATTTCATCGTCAATTCCCCTTCCAGCACGTAGAAGGACTCGTCCTCGCGGCGATGGACGTGGAGCGGCGGCGAGAAGCCCGGCGCAATCAGGGATTCCAGCAGGCCGAAGCCGCCTCCGGTGCTGGCCTCGGTGGCTTTCACCGTCATGCGGTTTCGCAGGAACCAGATCGCCTCCCCCTCACCCGGTCCCAGGAAACGTGCGTCATCGGCGGTATGGCTGGAGATTGTCATGAAAGCCCCCTTTCAACAGGTCTAATGTCTATATTACACTCTTGTGCAATTAATGCACTCCGGTATACTCAGCTTGCATGAATGTCAATCCGCACCCCCGCACTGCGCAGAAGCGTCGCACCCGCAAGGCGATCGTCGACGCGGCGATCGCGCTGCTTGCCCGAGGCGAGACGCCGACCGTCAACGACGTGGCCGCCGCGGCCGACGTCTCGCGCCGAACCGTCTATCTTTATTTCCCGAGCTTCGATCAGCTGCTGCTCGATGCAACCGTTGGCGCGCTCAGCCAGGCGTCGGTCGATCGCGCCATCGAACAGGCGAGCGACGACGGCGAAGCGCGCGTGGAGCATCTTGTCCGCGCGCTACACCACGTCAGCCCTGAGGTCGAGCGTCTCGGGCGTTCGCTGATCCGGCTGACCGTCGACACGAATGGCGCCCCGGCCGAGAAAGGCGTGCCGCGTCGCGGCTACCGCCGGATCGAATGGATCGAGTCGGCGTTGTCGCCGTTGCGGGACCGGCTGGACCCGGACCGCTGGACCCGGCTTGTGCAGGCGCTGGCCATGGTGATCGGTTGGGAAGCGCTGATCGTCCAGCGCGACGTCTGCGGCCTCGGCGCGACGGAGGGCGAGGCACTTTCGGTATGGGCGGCGAATGCGCTGGTGAAGGCGGCGCTGGAGGATGAGCGCAATGCTGGCGCTCCAGAGCTAGAGCGGTTCAAGATTTGACGGAATC
>NZ_JHQR01000055.1 GCF_014843825.1 Mesorhizobium silamurunense | reverse complement strand
CTTCGAAGAACCGCTGGTAATTCATGTCGGCTTCCCAAGTTTTGCGGCGGATCATAGTCACGGGCCCATGCCGCGTCCACCGCGCCGCACCGGTCAAAATGCCACGCCCCGGGCCTGTTCCTAACGATGCCGGATCGTGGCCTATTCCCGGGGATGTGAACTAGTTTTGTTTCGGTACAATGCCTCGGGCAGGAGGAACTGTTACGGACTTAACACTAAAAGTGAGGCTAATGGGCTTGCGGCGGGGTTTTCAGCACGGTGGCTGTTGAGACAGTTTCCGATAAATCTTGATCAGCGAGGTATCAGATGGCGGTTTTGGTGACGGGCGGTGCCGGTTATATCGGCAGCCACATGGTCTGGGAGCTTCTCGACGCCGGCGAAAGCGTCGTCGTGCTCGACCGGCTTTCCACCGGCTTCGAATGGGCGGTGGCGCCGGAAGCGAAGCTTGTCGTCGGCGACGTCGCCGACCGTGAGCTGGTTGGACAGATCATCCGGGAAAACAAGGTCGACGCCATCATCCATTTCGCCGGCTCGATCGTGGTGCCGGAATCGGTCTCCGATCCGCTCGGCTATTACGAAAACAACACCTGCAAGACCCGGACGCTGATCGAGACCGCGGTGCGCGAGGGCGTGCCGCATTTCATCTTCTCCTCCACCGCAGCCGTCTATGGCGGCGCCGGGCTGGAGCCGGTGCGCGAGGACGCGCGGCTGGCGCCGGAATCGCCTTACGGCCTCTCCAAGCTAATGAGCGAGTGGATGCTGCGCGACGCCGGCCTCGCGCACGATATCCGCTATACGGCGCTGCGCTATTTCAACGTCGCCGGCGCCGATCCAAAGGGCCGCACAGGACAGTCGACGCCCGGCGCCACGCATCTGATCAAGGTCGCCTGCGAGACGGCGCTCGGCAAGCGACCCTTCATGCAGGTCTTCGGCAAAGACTATCCGACACCGGACGGCACCTGCATCCGCGACTATATCCATGTCAGCGATCTCGCGGCGGCGCACCGGCTGGCGCTGCAGCGGTTGCGCGAGGGCGGAGAGAGCCTCGTCGCCAATTGCGGCTACAGCCACGGCTATTCGGTGCTCGAAGTGATCGACAGCGTGCGCCGCGCTTTCGGTCATGATTTCGATGTCCGCATGGGCGACCGCCGCCCCGGCGATGCCGCGGCCGTGGTCGCCAATTCCGACCTTGCCCGCAAGGAGTTCGGCTGGACGCCGCAGCGCGACGATCTCGACCAGATCGTGAAGGATGCGCTGGCCTGGGAACGCATCCTGACCAGCAAGAACTCAGCACGGAACTAGGCACAGCTAGCTGTTGGGCCAAGGGCTCGTCGGGCGTGCCGGGACGCGCTATTGAGGGTCAAAAAGGCAGCGCGTGGAGGCGCGTCGCCTGATTTCGATCCTTGAGGGGGCGGTATGAAGGTTGTGGTGCTCGGAGCCGGCGTCGTTGGCACGGCCGCCGCTTACTATCTGGCTAAAGACGGCCATGAGATAACGGTCATCGAGCGCCATGAGGCGGCGGCGCGTGGCACCAGTCAGTCGAACGCCGGCCTGGTCTCGCCGGGCGACGCCACCGCCTGGGCCTCGCCCGCGGCGCTGAAGACTTTTCTGCGTGGGCTGTGGAACCATGATCTCGGCATCAAGGTCAGGCTGCGCCTCGATCCCTATTTTTATGCCTGGAGCCTGCGCTTCCTGCGCGAGTGTACTGTAAGGCGGCTGCGCGCCAACACCGACGTCAAACTGAGACTCGCGCTCTATTCGCGCGACTGCATCAATGCGCTCTCGGACGCGACCGGCATCCATTACGACGAGCGGAAGCGAGGCATCCTCTACTTCTTCCGTTCGCAGAAAAGTTTTGACACCGGCACCGACAATTACCGCTATCTGGGCGAGCACGGCCTGCCGATCGAGATCGTCGGCCGCGACCGGTTGGCGGAACTGGAGCCTGGCCTCGCCGGCGTGAAGGACAAGATCGCCGGCGGTATTTATTCGCCGATCGATCAGACCGGCGATTCCAAGCAGTTCGTCGACCATCTCGCCGCCTATGCGGCCGAGAAGCTTGGCGTCAAATTCCAGTTCGGCACCACGGTCGAGGGCCTCGACATCGAGGGTGACCGGGTGCGCGCGGTGATGACCTCGGCCGGTCCGGTCACCGGCGACGCGGTCGTCATCTCCATGGGGCCGGAAAGCGGTCTCCTCGGCCGCCGCTACGGCATCGACCTGCCCGTCTATCCGGTGAAAGGCTACACCGCGACCATTCCGCTGGAGGACGAAAGCAAGGGCCCGACCATGGGCGGCGCCGACGAGGACCGGCTGATCGGCTATTCCAGGCTGGGCAATCGGCTGCGCATGTCCTCGACTGCCGAATTCACCGGCTTCGACCGCAGCTTCAAGCCCGGCGATTTCAGAACCATCCTGGAAACCGGCAAGGATCTGTTCCCGGGCGCCTTCGACGAGAAGAAGGCTGTGCTGTGGGCCGGCTTGAGGCCGATGATGCCGAACTCGGTGCCGGTCATCGGCCAGGCGAAATACCGCAACCTCTATCTCGACACCGGCCACGGCCATGTCGGCTGGACCATGGCCTGCGGCTCCGGCAAATTCCTCGCCGACATCGTTGCCGGCCGCAAGCCGGAGATCGATCCGCGGGGTTTGCTCTACGGGACGGCGGGCTGAGACGTGTAGTTGCCGATGTTGGCGCTGCCCCTCATCCGCCTGCCGGCACCTTCTCGCCGTAGAACGGGGAGAAGGGAGCTGGCCGCATTGCCGGCCCCTATTCTGCAACGGCGACAATTGGCGAAATCGTCGACGACAGCATCTTTCTCCCCGTCACTATACGGGGAGAAATGCTCGGCAGGGCAATGAGGGGCAGCGCCGACCTGTCAAGCAAGGCTTGGGTAGTGACGACGCAACTTATGCCCTGATGGCCAGCTGCCACGCCCTTGCATAGTCGCCCCAGGCGCGCTCAGCTGGCGGTTCAGTCCGCTCGCCCTTGCTCATCACGGTAGCGCCACGCGACGCCAGCAGCGCCGCGCCGATGCTGGTGCCGGTCGAAGTCTCAGACGCAACAACGGGGCGGCCCGTCGCTGCTGCCAGCATGCGGATAAAAAGCCGGTTCTGCGCGAAGGGTCCCTCGACGATCGTCGGCCCGTTGCCACCGATCAGATCCAGGCAGGTCGCGGTCATCAGTGCCAGATAGAACGAGATGGCGGCGAAGCGCTGGCCGGGATTCAAGTTGTCGGCATTGGTCCATTGTGCGGCACGATGAGGGAAAGGTCCGGAGCCTTGCTGAGTTGATGGCAGAAGCAACGCTTTTTGTGCCAGCACAGTGGCAACGTCGTCCTCATTCCAGTCAAACGGTTTATCCTCGGTCAGCAGCGAGAACTCGCGACCGCCCATGAAGCGCGCCGATGGCACGGGGTCGCCGAGCGCGTTGACGTTGACCAGCGTGTCGCGCGCCGGGTCGAGTTCGACCTTCCGCCCGCCAACCGCCATCGACACCACCCATGTGCCGGTCGAGACGACGGAGAAGGGCGGTGCGTCGGACAGCAGATGCGGCAGCAGCGAGGCGTTGGAATCGTGCAAACCGCAGAACACCGGCGTTTGCGGGTCGAGCCCTGTCCGCCGCGCGATCGCCGGCAGGATCGCTCCGAGCCGGTCCTTCGCCGGCCGCACCGGCGCCATCAAATGGCGCCAGCCCATCCGGTCGACCAGCGACGAGTAGTCGGCCCGCCACGGGTTCCAGAGATCAGTATGGCAGCCGAGCGAGGTCACCTCGTTGGCGGCAACGCCCGTCAGTCGCAGCGCCCAATATTGCGGGTACATCAGGATCGCGGCAGCCTTGGCGAACTCCGCCGGAAAGCGCTTCTGCTGCCAGAAGAGCTGCGCGCCGATGTTGAGGCCAGCCGATAGGCGCGGCGTGCCGGTCTCGGCAAAGGACGGCCGGACGGCACCATAGCCCTGGGCCAGTTCGTCGATGCCGGCAAATTCATAGTCGATCACCGGCAGCGCAGGCCCGCCTTCGGCATCGACCAGCACTGCCGTCGCGCCATGGGTGGTGATCGAGACGGCATCGATGGGTTGCTCGCGGTGCAGCGCGGCAAGGCCATCCAGGATAAAGGCCCAAAGACGCTCGACATCGTGATGCGGGTAGGGGCCGTTCCTGGAGACGGCGTTGGCCGTGCGGCGCAGACCCACTTCGGTCATGTGCTCGAAGTCGACCAGCGCCACCTTGGCGTTGGTCTTGCCGATATCGATGACGGCGACGTGGCGGATCATGCCATATGGAACATTGTTTCCAGCGGCACCGCCACCGGCTCGTTGTCGGCCTTGGTCTCCATGACGTCGGCCATATGCGCCCACCAGCGCTGCATCACCGGATGCTTCGGCAGATCGGCCATGCCGTGAGCCTCACACCGCCACAGCACGCCGAACAGGTTGTTGGTCTCCTCGTCGAGATGGATCGAATAATCGGAAACGCCGGCCTGCTTCAGCAGCGCCACCAGCGATGGCCAGATCTCGTCGTGGCGGCGCTTGTTTGAGCTTCATCTTGAAGGCGTATTTTTCCATCAGGCGAAGCGTCCTTCGCGCAGCCGCCGCCAGACGATCGGCAGCGCAATGACGATGATCAGCAGCAGGCCGATGAAGATCGACATGACGATGCCGGGCACGTTGAGCAACCCAAGCCCAAACGTCACCAGTCCCATGATGAAGGCGGCGAGCACGACGCCGAGGATGCTGCCGGCGCCGCCGAGGATCGAGACGCCGCCCAGCACCACCATGGTGATCGCCTCCAGCTCATAACCCTGCGCGATCGACGGCCGTGTCGAGCCGAGCCGCGAGGTGATCAGCACAGAGGCGATGCCGGACATCAGCCCGGTCAGGCAGAACAGGATGAACTTGATGCGGCCGACGCGCACGCCGGAGAACTGGCAGGCGACTGGGTTGTTGCCGATGGCGAAGACCTTCCGCCCAAAACTCGTGCGATGCAGAACGAACCAGTAGATGAGCGCCGCGACAAGGAACAGCGCCAGCTCGAACGAGAAAACCCACCAGACATAGCCCTGCCCGAAGAAGGCGAAACTCTCTGGGTAGCCCTTATAGGCCTGGTCGCCGAGGATGATGAAGGCGATGCCGCGGAACAGGCTCATCGTGCCGATGGTGACGACGATGGAGGGCAAGCCGAGCCTTGTGACCAGCAGCCCGTTGAAGGCGCCGCAGCCGAGCCCGACAACGATGCCGATCAGCACCAGCACCGGCGTGCCGGCGCCGGCCTGCACGGCCATCCCCATCATTGTGGAGGCGAGCGCCACGATCGCGGCAACCGACAGGTCGATCTCGCCCGAGATGATCAAAAGCGCCATGGCGAGCGCGATCAGGCCCTTTTCGGTGAAGTTGAAGGTGAGGTCCGACAGCGACCACGGGTCGAGGAAATAGGGCGAGGCGAAGCTGTTCACCGCGAAGATGAGAACCGCGATGACGACCAGCAGCGCCTCCCAGGAGAAGATCGCCGAAGAGAGCGGCTTGTCGAGCCGGTCGGGGATGTGGCGCGGGGCAGGGGTGTCGCTCATGCCGCTTCCGCCTTTCTGAGGATGATGCGGCCCTGCCGGCGCTCGCCGCGCGCGTTGAGCACCACGGCCAGGATGATGGCGCTGCCCGAGATCGCCATCTGCCAGAAGGGCGAGATGTTGATGACCGGCAGCGCATTGGAGATGATGCCGAGGAACAGCGCGCCAAGCACGGCGCCGCCGACCGAGCCGATGCCGCCGGCGATCGAGATGCCGCCGATGACGCAGGCGGCGATGATGTTGAGCTCATAGCCGTTGGCGACCTCGACCGAGGCGATCACGTAGCGCGAGACCCACAGGTATCCGGCGAGCCCGCCGATCATGCCGGAAATGCAGAAGACGATGAATTTGGTGCGGCCGACATCGATGCCGGCATAGACCGACGCTGTCGGATTGACGCCGATGGCATGGATCGAGCGGCCAATCGCCGTGCGCGTCATCACCAGGAAGAACAAAGCGATTACCGCAAGCGCAATCCAGGACAGCACTGGCAGGCCGAGGAAGGCGGCGCGCTGGAAGTTGATGAAGCCGGGGCTCATCTGGTCGGCATTGACCCAGGCGCCGCCGGAGACGACGAAGGTCGCGCCGCGATAGATGGTGAGCGTGCCGAGCGTCACCACGATCGAGGGGATGTTCAGCCGCCAGACCAGGAAGCCGTTGATGGCGCCGAGCACCAGCCCGACGAACAGCGCGATGGCGATCAGCACCGGGATCGGGATCGCTGGGTGCGCGGCGTTAAGCATCGCCACCACCATGCCGGTGAAGCAGAGGTTGGAGGCCATCGAGAGATCGATCGAGCGCGTCAGGATTACCACCATCTGGCCCAGCGCCAGGATCATCAGGATCGAGGTGTCGTTGAACACCTGCCGCAGATTGGCCAGATCAGCGAAGCCCGGGAAGCGCGTGGAAATCAGGCCGATCAGAACGACGATGCCGGCCAGCAGCCAGATTTCGCGGTATTTGAGAAAATTCTTCATGCCGCGATCCCTGCTGCCGTCCGAACCAGCGTCTCGGCATCCAATCCCTTGTTGTCGTAGGTGGCCGCGATGCGGCCTTCGCGCATGACCACGACGCGGTCGGACATGCCGAGGATTTCCGGCAGTTCCGAAGAGACCATGATTACCGATAAGCCCTGCGCCACCAGCTCGGCCATGAAGCCGTGCACGGCGGCCTTGGAGCCGATGTCGATGCCTTTGGTCGGCTCGTCGAGGATGATCACCTTCGGCGCCGTCGCCAGCCATTTGGCGATGACCACCTTCTGCTGGTTGCCGCCGGAAAGCGTGCCGACATCCTGGCTGAGCGAGGAGGCGCGCAGGTCGAGCCGCTCGGTGTAGGAACGGGCAAGCGAGAACTCTTCCGCCAGCCGCAGCACGCCGGATTTCGAGGTGCGCATGAGCGAAGGCAGCGACACGTTCTGGAAGATCGGCAGGCCGATCACCACGCCCTGCTTGCCGCGCTCTTCCGGCACATAGACGATGCCGGCTTCGATCGAATCCGCCGCCGACTTCGGCGCGATCGTCTGGCCGTCCAGCGAGATGGTGCCCTTGGCGGTACGCGTGATGCCCGCGATCGCCTGCATCACTTCGCTGCGCCCGGCGCCGACCAGGCCGTAGAAGCCGAGGATTTCGCCCTTGCGCAGTTCGAAGCCGATATCGTCGAATTCGGTCGGATGCGACAGGCCGGAGACGGAGAGCACCGGCGCGCCTATCTTCGGTTCGCGCTGCGGAAAAATGTGGTCGACGTTGCGGCCGACCATCATGCGCACAATCTCGTTCTGGCCGGTGTCCTTGAGCAGGCCTTCGCCCACCATCTCGCCATCGCGAAAGACGGTGTAGCGGTCGGCGATGCGGTAGATCTCGTCGAACTTGTGGCTGATGAAGAGCACCGCCTTGCCTTCGCTCTTCAGGAATTCGATGAGCAGGAAAAGCTCCTCGATCTCCTTCATCGAAAGTGCGGCGGTCGGCTCGTCCATGATGACGATGCGTGCGTCGATAGACATCGCGCGCGCCACGGCCACCAGATGCTTGTTGGCGATGCCGAGGTCCTTCAGCCGTGCGTCGGCGTCGATGTGGTCGGCCCGCATCGTCTCCAGAACCTCGCGGGCATTTTTGCGCATGGTGCGCCAGTCGATGGTGCCGAAGCGGGTGCGCGGCGCGTGGCCGAGGAAGATGTTTTCGGCGACCGACAGGTCGTCGAACAGCACCGTTTCCTGATGGATGGCGGTGATGCCGTGGCCGAAGGCGGCATGCGCGCTTGGCAGCGGCGTCGCCTCGCCGTCGATGCTGATGTCGCCTGAATCGGGCTGGTAGATGCCGGTCATGATCTTGACCAGCGTCGACTTGCCGGCGCCGTTCTCGCCGATCAGCGCCGTCACCTGGCCGGGATAGAGCGACAGGCTGACATTGTGCAGGGCGCGCACGCCCGGAAAACTCTTGGAGATACCGGAGAGCGTCAGGCGCGGGCTGGCATTCTGGACGGGGCCTGAAGGCTGGGGCCGCTCCGTCTCCATTTTGTGCTGGGCTGTCGTGTCCATATCCGTATCAGGCCCTGAGGCAAGGTCCGTTTGAAGTTGCGGCGGGACAATTGTCCCGCCGCATGAGCTTGAAGTCACCCGGGATCAATAGATCTTGGAGAACTTCTCGATGTTGGTCTTGTCGAACTGGAAGGGCGGAGCCATCGCGGCCGAGTTGGTGTCGTCGAGCGTCACCTTGCCGACGCGGCCGATCGAGAGCGTGGCGCCGGGCTTTGCCTCTTCCTTCTTCACCGCGAGATCATGGGCGAGGTAGATCGCCGAGTAGCCGAGATCGATAGGGTTCCACAGCGCGACCGCCTGGCTGGCGCCGTTGTCGATGAACTTCTTGAACTCGGACGGCAGCGCCAGGCCGGTGACGTTGACCTTGCCGATGAGGTTCTCGTCGGTGACGACCTGCGCGGCCGCGACAACACCCACCGTGGTCGGAGCGATGATCGCCTTGAGATTCGGATAGGACTTCAAGAGGCCCTTGGCTTCGTCGGTGCTCTTGGCCGAGTCGTCATCGCCATAGACCGTGGCGACGAGCTTGATCTTCGGGAACTTCTCCGGCAGCACCTTCTTGGCCGCCTCGATCCAGGCGTTCTGGTTGGTCGCGGTCGAAGATGCCGACAGGATCGCGACGTCACCGCCTTCGGGCAGATAGTCGGCGGCGAGCTTGATGATGGTCTCGCCGATCAGGTTGGTATCGGACGGGTTGAGGTGGAGCTGGCGGCCTTCCTTGGCGACGCCGGAGTCCCAAGAGATCACGGTGATGCCGCGATCCATCGCCTTCTTCAGCACCGGCACCAGCGCATCGGCATCATTGGCCGAAACGGCGATCGCATTGACCTTCTGTGCGATCAGCGAGTTGATCACTTCGATCTGCGCCTCGGCGGTTGCCTTGGTCGGGCCGGTGTAGATGACGTCGACATCGCCCAGTTCCTTCGCCGCTTCCTCGGCGCCCTTGTTGGCGGCGTCGAAGAAGCCGTTGCCGAGCGACTTCACCACCAGCGCGATCTTGACGTTCTCGGCATAGGCGGCATTCACGAACATGGCGGCAGAAAAGGCCGCCGTGACCAGCAGTTTCTTCAAAAAGCTCATCGAATATCCTCCCTTGAGCGTTGCATTCCATCGCCGCTGCGGGCGCGAGTTTCCCTCAGGCCTGCAGTGAAGATTCTTCCTTCTCGCTTGACTGCTTGCGGGCGACGATCAGCACCACGCCCGCGGTTTCCAGCATCTTGGCTTCGCGGTCTTCGATGCCGTCGTCGGTGATCACGGTCGCGATGCGCGACAGCCCGCACAGGATCAGGCTGGAGCGCATGCGGAATTTTGACGAGTCGACCAGCACCACCAGCTCGTCGGCCTGGTCGATCAGTTTTTGCTCGGCCTGGATCAAGAGCGGATCGCCCTCCATCAGCCCGAGAGGGCCAAGGCCTTGCGCGCCCATGAACATGCGGCGCGCGTAGAAATTGCGCGTCACGTCGTTGTCGAAGGGCGACAGGATGATGTTCTGTTCACGATAGATCGTGCCGCCCGACAGCATCACCGTGTTCTTCGAGTGCTTGAGCAGATGCTCGGCGATCGGGAAGGAATTGGTGAAGATCGGCATGCGGCGTCCGGTCAGGAAATGCACCATCTGAAAAGTGGTGGTGCCGCCATTGATGATGATCGGCTCGCCATCCTTGCAAAGGTTCACCGCCTCGCGGGCGATCGCCCGCTTCTGCGCGGCGTTGAGCGTCTCGTTGACCGAAAAGGGCCGGCCGGCGAGGCCGATGAACTGCGGGGGCGAGATCGCCTCGGCGCCGCCGCGCACCCGGCGCAGGCGCTTCTGCACGTGCAACGCCGCGATATCGCGCCGGATCGTCGCCTCGGAGGAGTCCGTCAGGTCGACCATCTCCTGCACCGTCACCACAGGTTTTTCCTGGACGGCGGACAGAATGATCCTGTGGCGTTCTTTTTCGTGCATGGTTCCTCCCTGCCCGACCATCAGGCACTAGAAAACGCGCAATGTCAATCATTTCCGATCACATATTTTCATTGTGCAATGCAATATGATCGATATTGATCGTTTGTGATTGACAAGAGGGCCGCTTGCGTAGACATTCCCCGCGAGAAAAGAGGAGCGCACTGTCCGCGCTCCAAGGGAGGATACCTATGCTCGACAAGCGCTCCGGCTCGCGCCTCGCCAATCTGTGGGACGATGCAAAAGCCGAAGGGATGAGCGGTCCCGAGCTTCTGGTCTATCGCTCGAACACGCTGGGTTCCGACAAGCGCGTCACCAATTATGGCGGCGGCAACACCTCGTCCAAGGTCTGGCAGAAGGACCCGCTGACCGGCGAGGATGTCGAGGTGCTCTGGGTCAAGGGCTCGGGCGGCGACAGCGCCTCGATCAAGCTCGACGGTTTCGCCACGCTCTATATGGATAAGCTGCGCGCCTTGAAGGGCCTCTATCGCGGTGTCGAACACGAGGACGAGATGGTGGGCTATCTGCCCCACTGCACCTTCAACCTCAATCCGCGCGCGGCCTCGATCGACACGCCGTTGCATGCCTTCGTGCCGAAGCCTCATGTCGACCACATGCATCCCGACGCCATCATCGCCATTGCCGCCGCCAAGGATTCCAAGGCGATCACCCAGGAGATCTTCGGCGACGCCATCGGCTGGCTGCCTTGGAAGCGGCCGGGCTTCGAGCTTGGCCTGTGGCTGGAGAAATTCTGCCTCGAGAACCCTGACGCCAAGGGCGTGGTGCTCGAGAGCCACGGCCTGTTCACCTGGGGCGACACGCCGAAGGAATGCTACGAGACGACGATCTCGGTGATCAACCAGGCGATCGAATGGTTCGAGCGCAAGTCGCAAGGCAAGGCGATCTTCGGCGGCGAGGCGGTGAAGGCGCTCGACGCGCCGGCACGGCGCGCCATTGCCGCGAAGCTGATGCCGAGGATCCGCGGCCTGATCTCCGAGAAGAGCCACAAGCTCGGCCATTTCGACGACCAGCCGGCGGTGCTCGAATTCGTCAATTCGAAGGACCTGCGGCCGCTGGCAGCACTTGGCACGTCCTGCCCGGACCATTTCCTGCGCACCAAGATCCGCCCGCTGGTGATCGAGTTCGATCCGTCAAAGCCGGATGTCGATGCCGTCATCGCGCGCCTCGTCGACGACATTGCCGCCTATCGCGTCGGCTACCAGGCTTACTACGACAGCTGCAAGCACGCGGACTCGCCCGCCATCCGCGATCCCAATGCCGTCGTCTACCTGATGCCGGGCGTCGGCATGTTCACCTTCGCCGGCGACAAGGCGACGGCCCGCATCTCCGGCGAATTCTACGTCAACGCCATCAACGTCATGCGCGGTGCCTCGACGGTCTCGTCCTATGTCGGCCTGCCCTCGCAAGAAGCCTTCGACATCGAATACTGGCAACTGGAGGAAGCAAAGCTCCATCGCCTGCCGAAGCCGAAGGCGCTGGCCGGACAGATCGCGCTCGTCACCGGCGGCGCCGGCGGCATCGGCCGCGCCACCGCCAACCGGCTGCTGCGCGAAGGCGCCTGCGTCGTGCTCGCCGATATCGATGAGGCCGCGCTCGCCGGCGCCCATGAAGAGCTATCGAAGGCCTACGGAAAAGACTTCGTCCGCCCGGTGCGGATCGACGTGACATCGGAAGATCAGGTCGCCTCGGGCTTCGCCGAAACTTCGGTCGAATTTGGCGGCATCGACATTCTGGTCTCCAATGCCGGGCTCGCCTCCTCGGCGCCGATCGAGGAGACGACGCTGGCGCTCTGGAACAAGAATATGGACATCCTGTCGACCGGCTATTTCCTCGTCTCGCGCGAGGCTTTCCGCCTGTTCCGCGCACAGAAGATCGGCGGCAACGTCGTCTTCGTCGCCTCCAAGAACGGCCTCGCCGCCTCGCCCAACGCCGCCGCCTACTGCACCGCCAAGGCGGCCGAGATCCACCTCGCGCGTTGCCTTGCGCTGGAGGGCGCGGAGGCGCAGATCAGGGTCAATGTCGTCAATCCGGACGCCGTGCTGCGCGGCTCCAAGATATGGAGCGGCGAATGGAAGGAGCAGCGCGCCGCCGCCTATAAGATGTCGACCGACGATCTGGAAGAGCACTATCGTTCGCGCTCGATGCTGAAGCGCTCGGTCTTCCCGGAGGACATTGCGGAAGCGATCTATTTCTTCGCCTCCGACATGTCCGCCAAGTCGACCGGCAACATCATCAACGTCGACGCCGGCAACGCGCAGAGCTTTACGCGGTAGTTTGTTACCCCCCCTTGTGGGGAGGGTCGTCAGGTAGTCGCCGCGAAGCGGGGAGTGCCTGCCGGGGCGGGGGGGTACCCCCACACCCGGCCCTACGGGCCACCCTCCCCACAAGGGGGAGAGTAAAGCCGCACCACCGGGAGGAATTGCAGTGTCCGAAACCATCATTTCCGCCGACCTCGTCGCCAAGCACAACGCGGCGCGCACGGCCAATCTGGAACGCGACTACGCCTCGCTGGGCGACCGTCTCGACCGGCGCGGCATCGCCATCGACGCTATCCGCGACAAGGTGGAAAAATTCGCCGTGGCGATCCCGTCCTGGGGCGTCGGTACCGGCGGCACGCGCTTTGCCCGTTTCCCCGGCGCCGGCGAGCCGCGCGACATCTTCGACAAGATCGAGGACTGCGCCGTCATCAGCCAGCTGACGCAGGCGACGCCGACCGTCTCGCTGCACATCCCGTGGGACAAGGCCGATCCGAACCGGCTGAAGCAGGCGGCATCGCGCTTCGGCCTCGGCTTCGACGCCATGAACTCCAACACCTTCTCCGACGCGAAGGATCAGAAACTCTCCTACAAGTTCGGCTCGCTGTCGCATGCCGATGCCGGCACCCGCCGGCAGGCGGTCGAGCACAATCTCGAATGCATCGAGATCGGCAGGACGATTGGATCGAAGGCCTTGACGGTTTGGATCGGCGACGGCTCGAACTTCCCCGGCCAGGTCAATTTCGCAAAAGCCTTCGAGCGCTATCTCGACGCCATGCGCGAAATTTACGCCGGCCTGCCGGACGACTGGCGGCTGTTCACCGAGCACAAAATGTACGAGCCGGCCTTCTATTCGACGGTCGTACAGGATTGGGGCACCAATTACATCATCGCCAAGGAGCTCGGCGACAAGGCATTCTGCCTGGTCGACCTCGGTCACCATGCGCCCAACGTCAACATCGAGATGATCGTGTCGCGGCTGATCCAGTTCAAGAAACTCGGCGGCTTCCATTTCAACGATTCCAAATATGGCGACGACGACCTCGATGCCGGCTCGATCGATCCCTACCGGCTGTTCCTCGTCTTCAACGAGTTGGTCGATGCCGAGCTTTCGGGCGCGAAAGGATTCAAGCCAGCGCATATGCTCGACCAGAGCCACAACGTAACCGATCCGATCGAAAGCCTGATGCTGTCTGCGGTCGAGGTGCAGCGCGCCTACGCCCAGGCGCTACTGGTCGACCGCAAGGCTTTGGAGGGTTTCCAGGAGGCCAACGACGCGCTGATGGCGACGCAGACCTTGAAGGCGGCCTACCGCACCGATGTCCAGCCGATCCTTGCCATGGCGCGGCTCAGGACTGGGGGCGCCATCGACCCGGTCGCCGCCTATCGCGAGGCCGGATACCGGGCGAAGGTGGCGGCGGAGCGTCCGGCCGTCGCCAGCGGCGGCGGCGGGATTGTTTGAGGCGGAGCCGTCCGCTACTTCAATTGTTATTGGACTAACGCGCTCCGAGGGTTTTTCCTAGGCAACCCCCACGCCCCCGGAGCCCGCCATGCATATCACCCGCCGGACGCTGATCGCCCTCAGCCTCTCGTTCACTTTCGCCTTTGCACAATCAGCGGCCGTCTTCGCCGCCTCGCCCGCTCCCGCCAAGGGCGAGCACGGCATGGTGGTGACCGCCCAGCATCTCGCCACCGAGGTCGGTGTCGACGTGCTGAAGAAGGGCGGCAACGCCGTCGACGCGGCCGTCGCGGTCGGCTATGCGCTCGCCGTCGTCTATCCCAACGCCGGCAATATCGGCGGCGGCGGCTTCATGACCATCCGGTTGAAGGACGGCCGCTCGACCTTCATCGATTTTCGCGAGCGCGCGCCGCTCGCGGCGACCAAGACCATGTATCTCGACAAGGAAGGCAAGCCGATAAAAGGCGCCAGCCTCGACGGCTATCTTGCCGTCGGCGTGCCAGGCTCGGTCGCCGGTTTCGAAATGGCCCGCGAGAAATACGGAACCTTGCCCAGGCAGGATCTGATGGCGCCGGCCGTCGCTTATGCCAAGGACGGCTTCGTCCTCAACCAGGGCGACGCCGCTTCCTTTGCCGGCAGCGCCGCCCGGTTGGCCAAGGATCCGGCCGCGGCCGCCATCTTCCTCAAGCCCGACGGCAAGCCCTATGGAATTGGCGAGCGGCTTACCCAGCCGGACCTCGCCTCCTCCCTGTCTGCGATCTCCGAGAAAGGGCCTGACGCCTTCTACAAAGGGCCGATTGCCGACGCTATCGTCAAGGCAAGCGGTGCCAAGGGCGGCATCCTCGCCAAGGGTGATTTCGAGCAATATGCGGTGCGCGAGCTGAAACCCGTGACCTGCTCCTATCGCGGCTACGAGATCATCTCCTCGCCGCCGCCGAGCTCGGGCGGCGTCATCATCTGCGAGATACTCAATGTGCTGGAGGACTATCCGCTATCCTATCTCGGCACCGGCTCGGCCGAGACGGTCCACGTCATGGTGGAGGCCATGCGCCACGCCTATGTCGACCGCAATTCGGCGCTCGGTGACCCTGATTTCGTGGACAATCCGGTCTCAAAACTGCTCGACAAGGCTTATGCGAAAGACATCCGCGAAAAGATCGATCCGTTCCGCGCCGGCGTCTCGAAGGATTTGATGCCAAAGGGCTTCGGCGAGTCGAAGGAAACCACCCACTATTCGATCATCGACAAGGACGGCAATGCGGTCGCCGTCACCTATACGCTCAACGGCTCCTTCGGCGCCGGCGTCGTCGCCGAAGGCACCGGCATCCTGCTCAACAACGAGATGGACGATTTCACCCAGAAGCCCGGCGTGCCCAACCTCTACGGGCTGGTCCAGGGCGAGGCCAACGCGATCCAGCCGAAGAAGACGCCGCTATCCTCGATGAGCCCGACCGTGGTCACGAAGGACGGCAAGCCGTTCATGGTCATCGGCAGCCCGGGCGGCTCGCGCATCATCACCATCACGCTGGAGGCGATCGTCAACGTCATCGACCATGGCATGAACATCCAGGAGGCGATCGACGCGCCGCGCATCCATCATCAGTGGCTGCCGGACACTGTCTATGTCGAACCGTTCGGGCTTTCCCCCGACACCGAGAGGCTGCTCGCCGGCATGGGCTATCACCTCGATCTCAGCGACCAGACCTGGGGCCAGGCAGCCGGCATACTGGTCGGCGGCAAGAGCCTGGCGGAGATCGAGAAGGGCGGCGGCGCTCGCTATAACGGTGCCATCGACAGCCGCGCCGCTTCCGGCGAGGCGCTGGGCTACTAAGTTGTTTCCTAGGCCACTAGGGTGATGGTCGAGGCGATCAGCAGCACGGCTGCGATGCCGACGAACAGCGCATAGATGCGCGGCCGGTCAAGCAGCAGCGCATTGCCCGAAATCCAGGCGGCGGTGGCGCCGCCGAGTGCGAACAGGAAGCCGTTGCGGTGGCCGAAAGTCATCGACGCGGCCATCAGCCCGCCGATGATCAGTGCGCCGAACACGATGATGACGGCGACGGCGTATTTCTCGAAATCGTTGCCGCTACCCATCGCCGGCCCCATCGCATTCAGATTCGGCAGATCGTCCGGATCGAAGGGGCTGGCCGAGCCGTATTCGTCTTGACCGAGGGATTCGCGCATCATTCGTTCTCCGCTGAGCGGCAACAAACCATCAACGCTTGCCAAGTGCAACCGGCAACGCCATCGCCGTCATGCGTTCGCCGCACGGCTGGTGCCAACGTGCCACGGTTTCCTGGACAGGCTCAACGGTCTGGGGTCGGATCGGGTTCCACAAGCTTGATCTATCTGGAAAAATCGCCGCGCACGATCCCGTGCCGCTGCAGCTTGTCGTAGAAGGTCTTGCGCGGGATGCCGAGTGCCTCGATCGTGCGCCGGACGTCGCCGCCGTTGCGACCAAGTGTCTCGCGAATGATCTCGGCCTCGTAGCGCTCGAGCCGTTCCGGCAAGGGCATGGAGGCGTCCGAATCGGCCGGCTGAGGGGAAGGGCTGCCACCGATCTCCTCCAATCCGAGCACGAAACGCTCGGCGAAATGCGCGAGCTCGCGGACATTGCCGGGCCAGTCATGCTCTCTCAGATGACGCTGGACGGCGGCCGGCGCCGCGGGCACTGGGCGGTGGAAGCGGGCCGCGGCGCGTTCGGCGAAATAGCCGAACAGCAGCGGCACGTCGTCCCGGCGCTCGCGCAGCGGCGGGATCGAGAGCGTCACGACATTGAGCCGGTAATAGAGGTCCTCGCGAAAGGCGCCGCGCTGGCTCGCGTCGCCGAGATCGACCTTGGCGGCGGCAACGACACGCAGGTCGACTGGCCGAACTTCGTTGGTGCCGAGCGGCGTCACCTCGCGCATTTCCAATACGCGTAGCATCTGCACCTGCGTCGAAGCCGGCATGCTTTCGATCTCGTCGAGGAACAGCGTGCCGCCGCTCGAATGCTCGATGCGGCCGACGCGCTTCTTCTGCGCGCCGGTGAAGGCGCCGGCCTCGTGACCGAACAATTCGCTCTCGATCACGGTCTCCGGCAGCGTGCCGCAATTGAGCGCCACGAAATTGCCCTTGGCGCGGCGGCTCCAGCGGTGCAGCAGGCTCGCCACCACTTCCTTGCCGGAGCCGGTCTCGCCGGTCACCAGCACGTCGACATCGGTATCGGCGATTTGTCTGAGCGTGCGGCGCAGCCGCTCCATCGCCGGCGTCTGGCCGATCAGCGGCAAACTCTCCTGCGCCTGCTCCGCCGCCTCGCGCAGGGCGCGGTTCTCCATCACCAGCCGGCGTTTCTCCGCCGCGCGCCATACACTTTGTGCCAGCCGGTCGGCTGCGAAAGGCTTGGTGATGAAATCATAGGCGCCATCCTTGATCGCCTTGACCGCCATGGCGATGTCGCCATGCCCGGTGACGAGGATGACGGGGATATCCGGGTCGAGATCGACCACGCGGTCGAAGAGCTGCAGGCCGTCCATTTCGGGCATGCGGATGTCCGACACCACGACGCCGGCGAAGCCGGCATCGAGGCCGGCAAGTGCCTCGCTTGCTGAGGAAAAGGCAGACACAGCAAAACCGGCGAGCTCCAGCGTCTGTCTTGTCGCCTTGAGCAGGTCGCTATCGTCATCGATCAGGATGACCGGATTGCCGTTGGTCATGTCGGGCCAGCCTTCGAGAGATGGATGGTGAAGCGCGTGCCGCTCCCGCTGCTCGCCACCTCGATACGCCCGCCATAATCGGCGACGATATCCTTCGAGATGACGAGGCCAAGCCCGAGCCCCCTTTCCTTCGAGGTGTTGAAAGGCGTGAACAGCGATTTCAGGATCGCCGGCGGGATGCCCGGTCCGTTGTCGGACACGATCAGCGCAACGCCATCGGCGGTTTCCGCAGCGGACACTTCGACCCGCGCATCCTCGCGGCCCTCGAGCGCTTCCAGCGCGTTCTGGAACAGGTTGATCAGCACCTGCTCCAGCCGCAGCCGGTTGCCCATCACCTTGAGCGACAGCGGCGGCAGCGTGATCGCCAGCGCGTCCAGCCGGCCGGCAAAGCGGCTCCTGAGCAGCACGACGGCGCCTTCGATGACGTTGCGCAATTCGACCGGCTCGGCCGCGGTGCGGCCCTTGCGGGCGAAGGCTTTCAGCTCTTCGGTGATGGAGCCGATGCGCTCCGTCAGTGCGGCAATGGCGCCGAGGTTTTCTTCGGCCGGCGCCGTCTGCTTGCGCTCCAGGAAGACGCGCGCGTTGTCGGCATAGGCGCGGATGGTCGCCACCGGCTGGTTGATCTCATGCGCGACGCCGGCGGCAACCTGGCCGAGGGTCGCAAGTCGGTTCGCCTGTACCAGCTCCTGCTGCATGACCTGCAGCTTCGCCTCGGTGCTGCGATGGTCGGCGATTTCGGCCTGCAGCCGGTCGCGCGCCAGGCTCAGATCCTGGGTGCGTTCGACGACGCGGCGCTCGAGCTCGGCACGAGCCGCCTGTTCGGCGGCGATCCGCATCTGGGCGGATTGCCGGCGCCATAACAGATAGGCGGCAAATGCGATGAGCGGAATGACGGCGCCGAGCGCCAGGAGTCGCATTTCACGCTGGGCCGAGGCGATAGGCGCTTCCACCGGAACGAGATAGTCGAGCCGCCACGGTGTCGATGGCACGGCCGTGGACAGCCGCAGATACTCCGCATCGCTGCCACCCGGCGTGATGGCGTGGACCAGCGCGACATCCGGGCTGAGCGTTTGCGGTCTTGTGATCGGCAAGGGCACCAGCGGCGCCTCGCCGAACTGCTGGCTGGCGCGGATGTCAGCCGTGACTGAGGGGGTCAGCGGCGCCGTCGTCATGAAGCGCCAGGAGGGCACGCTGGTGATCAGCACCACGCCGTGCTCGTCGCTGACATAAGCCGGGCGGTTTGCCTCGTGCCAGTCGGCCTCGAGCTGGTCGAACTCCATCTTGACGACGACGACGCCGAGTGGGGCAGCCGCGCTGCCGACGCGGCGCGAAATGTAGAGGCCGGGACGCTTGCTGACATTGCCGAGCGCGAAATACTCGGCCGTGCCGGACTGCATCGCGCCCGAGAAATAGGCGCGAAAACCGTAGTCGTTGCCGACGAAGCTCACCGGTTCGCGCCAGTTGCTGGAAGCGATCGCCAAACCGTCCGTGCCGGTGACGTAGAGCACCGAGGCCTTGGTGCCGGAAACCAGCCCTTCGAGCTTGCGGTTGAGCACATCGATCGAGGCGGGGCTGCGCTCGGTCAGCGCGTCATGCACCTGTTGGTCTTCGGACAGAAGCAGCGGCAGCGCGCGCGGATTCTCCAGCACCGCGCGCAGCAGCGCGACCTTGAGGTTGGCATCGGTGCGGCCTTGCGCGGAGAGCGCCTCGATCTCGGTCGAGCGGCCGTAAAGGCCGGCGCCGTAGAGCGCTGCCAGCACGATCAGAAGCGCGATCGCCGCGAACAGCAGCCAGGCGCGCCGCGCCCGCCCGGCAAGCAGTTCGGGCGTCGAGGAGACGGCAGCGGCGGGGCGTTGCAGCATGGTGTATTTGTGCATGATTTCGCACAAAGCACAATTCGACCTATGCGGATTGCCGCACCGCACTCTCTCGGAAGCGAGGAACATGCGGCCAAAAACCTAACAGAATCAATGCCCCGTACTTCGAAGCGGAATCTGGCACGTCCGTTGCAAATGCTTCCGCAGCAGCCGCGAGGCTGTGGAGGTCAACTGCCCCGGGAGGTCGAGCTTCTCGATCGGGGCTGAACGGAGGATACGATGCAGACGGCAATCGCTGCCGCGGAACCGCGCGGCAAAATTCCCTTTTACCGGCATCTCTATGTGCAGGTCCTGGCGGCGATCGCCGCCGGCATCCTGCTCGGCCATTTCTATCCCGACATCGGCGCCTCGTTGAAGCCGCTTGGCGACGCCTTCATCAAGCTGGTCAAGATGGTGATCGCGCCGGTGATCTTCCTCACGGTCGCGACCGGCGTCGCCGGCGTCTCCGACCTGCATAAGGTCGGCCGCGTCGCCGGCAAGGCGATGATCTATTTCCTCGTCTTCTCGACGCTGGCGCTCATCGTCGGCCTGGTCGTCTCCAACGTTATCCAGCCCGGTGCCGGCATGCACATCAATCCGGCGACGCTCGACGCCTCGAAGGTCTCGACCTTCACCGAGAAGGCACATGACACGACCATCGTCGGCTTCCTGATGAACATCATCCCCGACACCATCACCGGCGCCTTCGCGCAAGGCGATATCCTGCAGGTGCTGTTCTTCTCGGTGCTGTTCGGCGTGGCGCTGGCGCTCGTCGGCGAGCGCAGTCGCCCCGTGGTCGATTTCCTGCAGGCGCTGACCGCGCCGATCTTCCGCCTCGTCGCCATCCTGATGAAGGCGGCCCCCATCGGCGCTTTCGGCGCCATGGCCTTCACCGTCGGCAAATACGGCATCGGCACGATCGCCAACCTCGCTTTCCTCATCGGCACCTTCTACCTGACGTCGCTGCTTTTCGTGCTGGTCGTGCTGGGCGCGGTCGCATGGTACAACGGCTTCTCCATCCTGGCGCTGATCCGCTACATCAAGGAAGAGCTGCTCCTGGTGCTCGGCACCTCGTCCTCGGAAGCCGCCCTGCCAGGGCTGATGGCCAAGATGGAACGCGCCGGCTGCAACCGCTCGGTGGTCGGCCTGGTCATCCCGACCGGCTATTCCTTCAACCTCGACGGCACCAACATCTACATGACGCTGGCAGCGCTCTTCATCGCGCAGGCGACCGACACGCCGCTCACCTTCGGGGACCAGATCCTGCTGCTGCTCGTTGCCATGCTGAGCTCCAAGGGTGCTGCCGGCATCACCGGCGCCGGCTTCATCACGTTGGCCGCCACGCTCTCGGTCGTGCCCTCGGTGCCGGTCGCTGGCATGGCGCTTATCCTCGGCGTCGACCGCTTCATGTCGGAGTGCCGCGCGCTGACCAATTTCGTCGGCAATGCGGTTGCGACCATTGTCGTGGCGCGATGGGAAGGCGAGCTCGATCAGAAGCAATTCGCCGCTGCCATGGCCGGCCAGCTGCCGGAAGAGGCAGACCTGGCGCTGTCGGGCGGTCTCCAGCCAGCCTGATCGACCGACGCAATTCCAGGAAAAGTGTCCAACGGTTTTCCGTCCGGAATTGCGCAAGCAAAGAAGCAATTCCAGGAAAAGTGTCCACGGTTTTCCGTCCGGAATTGCGCACAAACAAAAGAGGCAATCCTCCCGCGCCTGGACAGGCCGTGGCTTCCGCCGCGGCCTGTTCTTTTTGCCGTCCGCCGCCTAGGGTGGCGCGGGCCGGCATTCTGCCGGCGCATTCAACCTGTGGGGCCGGCGGATGAGCGGTGCGTTTCCCGAGATCTACCTGGTCCGTCATGGCGAGACGCAATGGAGCGCGTCGGGCAAGCATACCGGCCGCACCGACATTCCGCTGACCGCGAAAGGCGAGGAGGCTGCACGGGGTGTCGCGGACCGTCTCAAGGGCCTGACTTTCGAGGCGGTATGGTCGAGCCCGTCGCAGCGCGCCTTCGACACCTGCCGGCTCGCCGGCTTTGGTGCGAATGCGGTCAAGAAGTCCGACCTGCAGGAGTGGGACTATGGCGCCTATGAAGGCGTGACGACGAAGGAGATCCTTGCCGGACGCCCCGGCTGGAATGTGTTTCGCGACGGCTGTCCGGGCGGCGAGGCGGCAGCCGATGTCGGCGCCAGGGCCGATGCCATCATCGCCGGCCTTCGTGCCGTCGCCGGCAACGTGCTCATCTTTTCCAGCGCGCATTTCCTGCGCGTGCTTGCCGCGCGCTGGGTCAACCTTCCTTCAGAGGGCGGCGAGCATTTCGTCCTCGATACCGGCAGCCTGAGCATCCTCGGCTACGAGCACGACCTGACCGAGCCGGTCATTCGCCGGTGGAACCAGCGGTAGCTGCGGTTTCACTCGGCAAGCATCGCCAGTTCTTCGGCAGTCAGGTGCCGCGCGCTGCCCTTGGCCAGATCGCCGAGTTGCAAGCGCCCGATCGCGACGCGGACTAATCTCAGCACCTCGATGTCGAAAGCGCCGAGCAGGCGGCGGATCTGGCGGTTGCGGCCTTCGTCGAGCACGATCTCCAGCCACGCCGTTCTGCCGCCGCTGCGCAGGAGCTCGATCGAGCTCGCCGTAAGTACCTCGCCATCGACGCTGGCGCCTTCGCGAAATCGCTCCAGCATCCCCTCGTCTAGGGCGGAAGCGATCTGCACGTGATAGGTCTTGGCGACATGCGAGGCCGGGTCGAGCAAGCCGTTCGCCCAGCGCGTGTCGTTGGTCATCAAAAGCAGGCCTTCGCTCGCTTTGTCGAGGCGGCCGACCGGCGACACGAAAGGCAGCTCTAAATCGGCGAGGCAGCCATAGACGGTGCCTCGCCCTTCAGGATCGTCGCGCGTGGTGACCAGCCCGCGCGGCTTGTTGAGCATCAGATAGATTTTTCGTTCCGCGGCGACCGGCGCGCCATCAACTGTGATGCGATCGCGGTCGGGGTCGACACGCAGCAACGGGTCGCGCGCCACCTTGCCGGCAACGCGCACGCGCCCCTCGGCGATCATCAGTTCGGCCTGCTTACGTGAGCAGAATCCAAGCTTCGACAGTGCCCGGTTGAGGCTGACTTTCCCGGCGATCGGTCGTCGCGGGAGATCGGGAAGCTGTCGTACGGGCTTGTGTGTCATCGGCCGACAGATGCCATGCAGCGCCACGTATGCGCAACCTGTCAGGTTCGAATCGATCCCAGTCGAAAAACCATGACTCATTTGTTGACTATTCAACTCATGTTTCATAGTCAACCGGCCATCGCGATGGATTTCGAAAACCGGGATGTGGGAGAAGGGACAGGGATGTGACGGACAATCATCGCCTCGCCCGCGCCGTGGCATCCTGTTCGCCGGCACTCGAGACAAAAACCGGCAGGTCTCGGCGTCTGCCCTCCCGCATGACCCGGCGCGCCGCGCTTGGACTTTTTGCCTTGCCCTTCGCGGCCACTCGCCCGGTTGCTGCGACGGCAAGGCCGCCGCGCATCGTCTGTCTCGATGGCGGGCTGGCAGAGACCTTGCTGATGCTGGGCGTCAGACCGGTCGCCATCGCCGACCGCAAGGTCTGGGAGGAGTGGGTGGTCAAGCCGGCGCTGCCGCCCGAAGTCGCCGATATCGGCACCCTGCTCGAGCCCAACCTCGAATTTCTTCAGCAGCTCAAGCCGGATCTCATCCTCGGCACCCCCTATCTGGATGGCATCAAGCCGCTGCTCGAGCGTGTCGCACCGGTGACGACGATCGGCATCTATACGGAGAACGGCCAACCCTACCGCAATGCGGTCGAAGCCACGCGAAAGCTCGCCGGACTGGTCGGTAGGCGGGCCGAAGGCGAGGCGCTGATCGAAGCGACCGAGGCAAGCTTGGCAAAGGTCAGACAGGAGCTGGCGCCATTTGCGGCCAGGCCCCTCTACATCGTCTCCTTCATGGATCCGCGCAATGTGCGCGTCTATGGCCGCATGAGCCTGTTCCAGGATGTGTTCGATCGCATCGGCATCCGCAACGCCTGGACCGCCGAGACCAATTGCTGGGGGTTTTCGACCGTCGGCATCGACGGCCTGGCGACGGTGGATGACGCGCGTCTTGCCTATCTCGAACCCCTGCCCGCCGGAGCCGGCGGCACGCTGACCGAAAGCCCGGTCTGGAACGCCATGCCCTTCGTGCGCAACCGCTCGATCATGCGCCTGCCTCCCGTGCTGATGTTTGGCACGCTTCCCGCCGCTGCCCGCTTCGCGCGCGTGCTTGCCGCAGCGATGACCGCCCATGGCTGAAGGCCTCGGCAGCGTGGCGCAGAGCCGCAAGATCCCGGCCGGCGCCAAACGCCGGATTGCGGCCAGGCGCGATTGGCCGCTTGTCGCTATTCTGCTGTGCGCCACGCTCGCCGCACTGGCTGCGGTGGCAACGCTTCGCAATCTGTCCGTCCAACTGCCATCGGCGTTCTGGTTCGACGCGGCGTTCATGCCCGACATCGGCGACATGCGGCAGGTGCTGGTCCACTATGCCTTCCTGCCCAGGCTTGTCGTCAGCCTGCTCTGCGGCGCGGCATTGGGCTTGGCCGGCACGGTGCTGCAGCAGGTGCTGCGCAACCCGCTGGCCTCGCCCGATACGGTCGGCATTTCCGCCGGCGCCTATCTGGCGCTGGCGCTTGCCACGCTCGTCGCGCCCTCGCTGCTTGCCTTCGGGCGCGAATGGGTGGCGCTTGCCGGCGCCTTCGCGGCGTTGGCGGCCGTGCTTGCGCTGTCCTGGCACAAGGGCCTGTCGCCGCTTTCCGTCGTGCTCGCCGGTCTCGTCGTCGGCCTTTATGCCGGAGCGATCGGCGCAGCGCTTGTCGTTCTCAATCATGAATGGCTGGCCGGTCTGTTCATGGCCGGCTCGCTCGGCCAGCAGGACTGGGTGACGACGCTGTGGCTGCTGCCGCGTCTCAGCGCCGCCATGCTGGCGATCGGCCTGATGACGCGGCCGCTGACTTTGCTCGGCCTCGAGGACGACGGCGCCCGCAACCTTGGCGTGCCGCTTGGCATCTACCGCTTCGCCGGGCTCGGCATGGCTGTGGCGCTCATTGCTTTCGTCGTCGCGGCTGTCGGCGTCATCGGCTTCGTCGGCCTTGCGGCCCCGGCACTCGCCCGTATC
>NZ_JHQR01000060.1 GCF_014843825.1 Mesorhizobium silamurunense | reverse complement strand
TCTCCGCGGTAACAACCGGGCGGTTACGACCGTGTTGGAGTCCAGCTCGATGCGGCCGTCGGCAAGGAAGCGTTCGAGCGCAGCGCGGCGGCCCAGCGCGTAGCGGATCGCCTCGGCAAGCTTCGACTTGCCCGATAGCCTGGGCAGTTCCTTTTCCCACCGGGCAAAGAGCGCGGCGACAACCGATGCCGATTTGTCCTGGCGGGCTTCCATCCTGGCTGCGGCATCCTTGCCGCGGACGGTTTCCTCAATCGCCCAGAGCGGAGCCATCTGCGCGACCGTCTGCGTGGCGATGACGGACGAGCCTGCTGACCGTGTTGTTCATCGATCTGGACAACTTCAAGCTGGTCAACGACACGCTCGGCCACAATGCCGGAGACGAGCTCCTGAAGACCGTCGCTGGCCGCATGGTCCGATGCGTCAGGCCAACCGATACCGTCGTGCGGCTCGGCGGTGACGAATTCGTCATCGTTCTGTCCGACCAACCGACGGATGTCGATAGCGCCTCCGAGACCGTGCGAAAGATCCAGGCCGTGCTCGCTGAGCCGATCGAGCTAGGAAAGCATCGGCTGCGGGCGACGGCCAGCATCGGTATCGCAAACTACCCAAAGGATGGGGCGAACCCGGACGCACTCTTGGCCAATGCCGATGCGGCTATGTATAGCGCGAAGGAGTTCGGCCGCGACAATTTCCAATTCTTCGAACCGGACTTCAACACCAAGGCACATGAAAAATTCGTGCTCAAGGAGGAGTTGCGAAACGCATTGGCCCGCTCGGAATTCACCTTGCTCTATCAGCCGCAAATCGACCTTCGCACCGGGCACGTCTTTGCGGTCGAGGCGTTGCTGCGGTGGCGGCATCCGACGCGAGGCACCGAGGAGACGGGCCTGATCGTGCCGATCGGCGACTGGGTCCTGCATGAAGCGTGCCGACAGAACAAGGCCTGGCAAGACGCCGGCCTGCCGCAGATAGCTGTCTGCGTGAACGTATCCGCGCGGCAATTCCGGGAAAGGAATCTGGTCGGTCGCGTCGTCAACGCGCTGAAGGACAGCGGCCTGGAGGCCCGCTATCTTGAGCTGGAGGTTACCGAAAGCCTTATCAGGCAGGATGTGGACCTCGCAGTCGCCACGATGAACGAACTGCAAGACCAGGGCGTTCAGATCTCGATCGATGATTTCGGAACGGGCTATTCGAGCCTCAGCGCGCTCAAGACCTTTCCGGTGGCGCGGCTAAAGATCGACAAGTCTTTCATCAATGACGTCGTCGACGATGAGAACGATCAGGCTGTCGCCGGCGCCGTGATTTCATTGGGACAAAAGCTAAACATGAGGGTCATTGCAGAGGGCGTCGAAACGGACGACCAGGTGACCTTCCTGCGCAAGAACAATTGCGATGAGATGCAAGGCTATCATTTCAGCAAACCGATCTCCGCGCCGGAGATCGAGAAAATGCTGGGCGCGCCCGGCAGTAGCGGACCTTTGCGATAAATAGAAACTATGTTCTCAGGTCGCACCTGACGGCCACCCGCTCGCGTCACGACTTCAAAATAGTGCCGGAAAGGACGTCGTTGGCAGGCCCGTTCTGATGGGAAAGGCCGTGGTGCATGTTGGCCGAAAACAGGCCAGCGGGAGTTCGCGCAGGTGTCGGCAATGGGTTATTCGCCGCCAACCAGGGCTGGAATGGCCAAAGCCGCATTCGCCTCGTCAAGGATGGAGAAACTGTATCGGCCATATGCGTCGAGATTGACTGAGTAGCTCAGGCGGTCGCGTATGCGGTTGTCCTGGTCGAAGGTGACGATCCGCGGCTTCAGCGAGGTGATTTGCGCTTCGTCCAGATAGATCGAGTTGCAGACAATGATCTGGTCGTCTGGCTGGCAGGTGCGAGCCGCCGCCCCGTTAACGATGCAGCAGCATCGTGAGCCGCGTTCGCCGAGAATGACATAGGTCGAAATCCGCGCACCGGAATTCTTGTTCCATATCTCCACAAATTCCATCGGCAGGATCCCGGCCGCTTCGCAGTGGTCAGGGTCCAGCGTTATCGAACCATGGTAATTGAGGTTCGCTTCGGTGACGTGAATGCCGTGCAGCTTGCCGGCGACTATCTTTCGCATTGGGCTGTTGTCCTATCAATCATTCATGACAAGTCCCAGCGCGACCGGTCGCCCCGCTAAATTCCGACCACTAGAGCGCCGCCGCTGAGACCCGCACCCGCTGCCGCCAGAAGAATTTTCTCGCCCGGCCGAAATGGCTCCGTCTGATTGGCCAGCGACAGGGAGAGTGGTATCGTCGCGGCGGAAGAGTTGCCGTAGTCGGCGATCGTCTTGACGATTGCTCGATCCGCTATTCCGAGGTTTCTCCCGACCGCGTCGAAAATGCGGGCATTGGCCTGATGCGGCACGAACCGGCCGATGTCCTGCGGCGGCATCTGGGCTGCGGCGAGCGCGTCCTTTGAACATACAGTCATCATGTCCACGGCCTTTGCGAACACTTCGCGGCCGTCGGTGATCGTCATGCGCGTTTGCGCCAGGTCGAGGTCGCTATGAAACGGCGTGTTGCTTCCTCCAGCGGGTATCTGGATCAGCCCGTAGCGCGAGCCGTCGGAATCCACCGATGCGCCGAGAATGCCCCGATGCGGGTCCTCGCACGGACCAATTACCAACGCGCCGGCGGCATCAGCAAACAGCACGGCGCTGGCGCGCTCGGCCGGATTGATGCGACGGCTGAGGATATTGGCGGCAATAACAAGGCTCGCTTTGCCGTGCAGGCGGGTGAATCCGTCCGCGAACATCAACGCATAGATGAAGCCCGCGCAGGCGCCGGTCAGATCGACCGCGCCCGCCCGCCCGAGCCCGAGCCGATGTGCGACCAGCGGCGCGCTTGGCGGCAGAAGATGGTCGGGCGTCGAAGTGGCGAGCAACAGCAGCCCGATATCGCCGCGGTCGATGCCGGCGTTCGCCAGCGCCATGTCGCCGGCCTGCGTGGCAAGACCAGACAGCGTCTCTTCGTCCGTTGCCCAGAAGCGTGACCGTATCCCGGTGCGCCGCTCGATCCAGCCGGGCTCGAGCCCGAGACGATCTTCGATTTCCGGGTTCTCCACTTTGCGCGACGGCGCATGATGACCAAACCCGAGAATGCGCGACGATGCGCTCATGGTTTCGCGCCGAAGCGTTCGCCGGCCTCCTCGATGGCGTCATAGAGGCGTTCGAGCTCGTCGCCTGTGATGCAATATGGCGGGAGAAGATAGAGGACATTGCCGAGCGGGCGCACAAGCAGCCCCTGGTCGAGGAAGAAAGTCCGCAGCTTCGGGCCGATCTCGGCCAGATAGCCTGCGGAACCGGCTCGGAGGTCGAGCGCTGCGATCGTTCCCGTGGCGCGGCAGTCGGTAAAATATGGATTGTCCCGAAAGCGTTGCAGCCTGGCGGCCTGCATCACGCTCAGGGCCGCGATCCTCTCGGCCACCGGCTCGTCACGCCAGATCTCGACATTGGCGAGTGCTGCCGCGCAGGCAATCGGATTGGCGGTGTAGGAACTCGAGTGGAAGAAGGTCTTCTTCCGGTCCTCGGAATAATGGGCCTGGAAGATGGCATCGGTGGCGAGCGTCGCCGCCAGCGGGATAACGCCGCCGGTCAGGCCCTTTGAGGTGCACAGGATATCCGGTGAAATCGAGGCCTGCTCGCACGCGAACATGGTTCCGGTGCGGCCCCAGCCGGTCATCACCTCGTCAGCGATCAGCAGCGTGCCGGAGGCCTCAGTGATCTTCCTCAATTCGGCCAGAACCCAGGCCGGATACATCAGCATGCCGCCGGCGCCGAGCACCAGCGGCTCGACGATCAGCGCGGCGGCGTGCCGGTCGCGGGACACCGCCTCGAACCGATCGAGCGTCTCCTGCTCGCGCCCGGCAGCCGGGAAGGGAATGGTGTCGACCTCGAACAGCAACGGCTCGTAGGCGGCGTTGAACACACCGCGGGCGCCGACGCTCATCGTGCCGATGGTGTCGCCATGATAGCTGTGCTCCATGACGACGAGGCGCGAGCGCGGCGCGCCGATGTTGCGGAAATAGCCGAGGGCCATCTTCAGCGCGACTTCGACGGAGGTCGAGCCGCTGTCGGAATAGAACACCCGGTCGAGTCCGGAGGGAGCGAGGCTGTCGCCATGATAGCTGTGCTCCATGACGACGAGGCGCGAGCGCGGCGCGCCGATGTTGCGGAAATAGCCGAGGGCCATCTTCAGCGCGACTTCGACGGAGGTCGAGCCGCTGTCGGAATAGAACACCCGGTCGAGTCCGGAGGGAGCGAGGCCGACAAGCGCCTTGGCCAGGCGTTCGGCCGGCTCGTGGGTGAAGCTGGCGAAGATGATCTGGTCGAGGCTCGACGCGGTCGTCTCGATAGCCTTCATGATGCGGGGATGGCGGTGTCCATGCGTGACGACCCACCAGGAGGAAATGGCGTCCAGGATGCGCGCGCCGTCGGCCTTGTGGAGATAGGCGCCTTCAGTCAGGACGATTTCAGGGATCGCCTTTTCGAGCGCATGCTGGGTGAACGGATGCCAGACCTGAGACTGCGACATCATTCGCCTCCGGCAATCGAGGCAAGATCAAAGCCGGCAACCATCGCTTCCCTCAGCGTTTCGTTCGTCAGCGGATCGAGCAGCGGCAGCCTGCCGAGTTGTGGCACGCCGCTGAATTCCACGATTGTCCTTTGCGTATCGGCCACCTCTTCGCCAATGAAGGCGATGCCGATGAGCGGAATTGAGCGGGCTCGCAGGGCCTCGATCGACAGCAGAGTGTGGTTGATCGTGCCGAGCGCTGTGCGGGCGCATAGAATGACCGGCAGCCGCCATTGCGCGAATATGTCGATGAACTTTGTCTGCCGGTTGAGCGGCACCATCAGTCCGCCGGCGCCTTCGATGACGAGCGGACCCGGCAAGGCCGGAAGCGAGAGCTCTGCGACGTCTATCGCGACGCCGTCGAGTTCGGCTGAACGATGCGGCGACAGCGGCTCCTTCAGGCGATACACTTCGGGCAGCACGCGCCCCGGCGGCAGGCCGGCGAGCCGTTCCACAACCTCGCTGTCGGTTTCGCCGTCGAGGCCCGATTGCACCGGCTTCCAGTAGAAACCGTCGAGCAGGCCGGCGAGTCCTGCCGAAAACACCGTCTTGCCAATGCCGGTATCCGTTCCGGTGATGACGATGCGCTTGGTCATGCCGAGGCCAACACCTCGACGAGCGCCTCGACCATGGCCGAAATGTCGGCTTCGTCGACGCTGAGCGTCAGCGAAATGCGCAGCCGCGACGTGCCCTCGGGCACAGTCGGCGGACGAATGCCGCGGATGTCGAAGCCGCGTGCCTGCAGTGCCGCCGCCACCGCCATCGTGCGCCTGTTGTCCCCAATGACAAAGGGCTGGATCTGCGACCCGCTGGGTTTCACGCCGCAGCGGTCGGCCAGTTGGCGGCCCGCCGAGGCAACGCGTTCCTGCAACTGAATACGGCGCACAGGCTCATCCGACAGCATGGCGAGCGCTTCGCGCACCGCGACTGCCATCAGCGGCGATGGCGCGGTGGCGTAGATGAATGGCCGGCACCGGTTGACGAGATAGTCGCACAGCGTTCGTGGAGCGGTGACAAGCGCTCCGGAGGCGCCAAGCGCCTTGCCGCAGGTATGCAGCGCAACGATGTTGTCGCGGCCCTCGAAAGCAGCGGCAAAGCCGCGGCCGTCCGGTCCCCAGACGCCGGTGGCATGCGCCTCATCGACGACGAGGAATGCCTCGTGCCGATCGGCAAGCGCGACGAAGCTCTCCAGCGGCGCGCAGTCGCCATCCATGCTGTAAAGGCTTTCGACCGCTATCCAGACGCGTCCTACGCCGCCTTCGGCGCGCCAGCGCGTGATCGCATCCTCGACCGCGTTGGCGTCGTTGTGCGCGGCCAGCACGAACTGGGCACGCCCGGCCTGCGCGCCCTCATGCATGCTGGCGTGGGCCAGTTCGTCGAGGACCAAAAGGTCGCCCTTTTGCGGCAGCGCGGTCAGCAGAGCGAAGTTGGCGAGGTAACCGCTGCCGAAGAACAGTGCGCGGTCGGCTCCGAAGAACGTCGCTGCGTCTGCCTCCAGTTCCTCATGCTCCGGCGCATTGCCGCGCAGCAGCCGCGATCCGGTGGCGCCTACCGGCGTGCCCCGCGCGATGGCCGCCGCAACCGCTTCGCCAAGTCTTTTGGAGGAGGCAAGCCCGAGATAGTCGTTCGACGAGAAGTCGAGGCCGGCGCGCGGCGAAAGCGTCCGCAGCCGGTCCTTGCGCGCCAGCCCCTGCAAGGTCGCGTCATAGCGGGCGAGGGGTGCCCCGCTCACTGCGCCTCGAGTTCCATCGGCTCGATCCCGAGACGCCTGAGCAGCAGGCTATCCTTGTCCTCGCCGGGATTGTCCGCCGTCAGCAGCGTGTCTCCGACGAAGATCGAATTGGCGCCGGCAAAGAAACATAGCGCCTGCATCTCGTCAGTCATGGCAGTGCGGCCGGCGGAAAGTCGGACATGCGATTTCGGCATCATGATGCGTGCCAGCGCGATCACGCGCACGAATTCGATCGGCTCGATCGGTCTGGCGTCGGCAAGCGGAGTGCCGGCGATCGGGATCAGCATGTTGATTGGAACGCTTTCCGGATGCTCCGGCAGATTGGCCAGCGTCACCAGCATGTCGATCCGGTCGGCCGTTTCTTCGCCCATGCCGACAATGCCGCCGCAGCAGACCTTGATACCGCTGTCGCGGACATTGGCCAGTGTGTCCAGCCGGTTGGCAAAGGTGCGGGTCGAGATGATCTCGCTGTAGTAGCGCTCGGAAGTGTCGATGTTGTGGTTGTAGTAGTCGAGGCCAGCCTCTTTCAGCCGCTGCGCCTGGCCGAGGTCGAGCATGCCGAGCGTCATGCAGGTTTCCATACCGAGCGCCTTGACGCCTTCGACCATCGCCACCGCCGCATCCATGTCGCGCGCCTTGGGGTTTCGCCAGGCAGCGCCCATGCAATAGCGGGTGGCGCCGGCGTCACGCGCCTTGGTCGCTTCGGCGATGACGCGCCGGACCTCCATCAGCTTCGACGCCTTCAGGCCCGTGTCGTGATGCGCCGACTGGCTGCAATAGCCGCAATCCTCCGGACATCCGCCTGTCTTGATGCTGAGAAGCCGGCTGAGCTGGACCTTGTTGGGGTCGAAATTCTGGCGGTGGACGATTTGGGCATGAAACAAAAGGTCGTTGAAAGGCGCGTCGTGGAGAGCCTGGGCTTCTTCCAATGTCCACATCCGGTGGTGGTCGAAGGATTGAGCTTCAGGAATGGTCTTTTCCGAAATTGCTGCGCGCATTTCCATCCTGTTCCTTGCGTTGTGGCGACACGGGTGCCTTTGAATGGCGGACCATGGTCGAGAGAAGCTGGGTAGGGTAGATGGTCAGCCTCGACGATCAAGGCTCACGGTAGTCGAGGCCGATATCGAGGATCGGCGCGCTGTGAGTCAACCAGCCGATGGAAATCAGATCGATACCGGTTGCGGCAACGGCTGGCGCAATCGCGGCAGTGATTCTGCCAGAAGCCTCTGTGACCGACCGGCCCGCAACCAATGCTACAGCCTGGTGCAACTCGTCGATCGACATATTGTCGAGCAGAACGGCGTCGGGGGCGAAGAGCAGGACATCTTCCAACTGGGCCAGCGTATCGACCTCGACTTCGATCTTGACGAGATGGCCGACGCTCACTCGCGCCCGCTCGATCGCCGCGCGAATGCTGCCGGCGATGGCAATGTGGTTATCCTTGATCAGGATGGCGTTGTCGAGACCAAAACGGTGATTGGAGCCGCCACCGGCGCGCACGGCGTATTTTTCGACCGCCCGCAAGCCGGGTGTCGTCTTGCGCGTGCACACGATCTTTGCTTTGTGCTCGCGGATCGCATTGACGACCGATGCCGTCGCCGTGGCGATGCCGCTCAGATGGCAGAGAAAATTGAGTGCTGTTCGTTCCGCGGTGAGAATGGCCCGTGCCGGACCGCTGACCGATGCGATGGTCTCACCCTGCGCAACGTCGCTGCCATCCGCTCGTTCCACTGTCATCTCGACATTTTGGTCGATCAGCTTGAAAGCGAGCATCGCCAGATCGAGCCCGGCGATAGTTCCGGCCTGGCGCGCAGTCAGCACGGTTGTCGCATGATAGTCCTTCGGTACGACGGCGTCCGAGGTCAGGTCGCCGGCCCTGCCAAGGTCCTCGAGGAGCGCTGCCTGCACCAGGGGCTCGAGCATGATTGTTGGAAGTGGCGAGAGGTCAATCATGTGACGCCTTCCAGCACTGGTGCGAGTTCCCGCGCTGCCGCCAGGGCGGCTTCGAGGGTGATTTCGGAGCGCCGGGCAACGGCCGCGTGATGAGGAAAGTCCGTCCGGTAGTGGGCGCCGCGGCTTTCGCGACGCCGCAAGGCGGCAATCGCGATCATCAGCCCAACGGCCGCCGGGTCGGATGCCGCGTCCTTGCGCTCGGCCGGTGGCAACAAGGCGCGTGCGGCTGCTTTCAATGCCTCACCGTCCCGCAAGACGCCGAGCGCGCGCGATAGAAGAGGGCGCACGGTTGTCGGGTCGGGCGAAGGGCGGTCGCTTGCAATCGCCGGCTTTGTTCGGTGGGCAGGGGTTCCCGCGATGCTCTCGGCGACCCAACGCGCGCAGACGACGGCCTCGGTCAAGGAATTGCTGGCAAGCCGGTTGGCGCCGTGCAGCCCGGTCGAGGCGACTTCGCCGCAGGCCCAGAGACCCGTGACGGAGGTGCGACCGGAGCCGTCCACGGCGACGCCACCCATATGATAGTGCTGCGCCGGCCGGATCGGCATGAGATCACGCACCGGATCGATGCCGGCCTTCTTGCAGGCTGACGCGATTGTCGGGAATTGCCGCGCGAATTCCGGGCCGGGCCTTTCGCGGACGTTGAGGAAGACGCGATGGCCGTCCGCGAGATGCTTCCAGACAGCGCGCGCGACGATGTCGCGCGGCGCGAGTTCCGCCCCTCGCACGCCGTCGAGGAAACGTCGGCCCGTCTCGTCGACGATCACCGCACCTTCGCCGCGAACCGCCTCGCTGATGAGCGGCATCGGACGGCCCGGCCCGTCAAGCGCGGTCGGGTGGAACTGGATGAACTCCAGGTCGGCAAGGACGGCTCCCGCATGCGCTGCGAGCGCCAGGCCCTGTCCGCAGCTGCCCAACGGGTTGGTCGAGTCATGGAACAGGCCGCCGATCCCGCCGGTGGCGAGAACGACCCGTGCCGTCGCGAGGAACGCCGGACCTGTGGGGCCGCTCGCCAGAACACCGGCGATTCTACCGTCCTCCATGGCCAGGCGACGCGCCTCGAAGCCCTCGATGACCGCTATTGTCGGCGTGGAGCCAACGGCGGCGATAAGGGCGCGCATGACCTCCCGGCCGCTGCCGTCACCCCGGGCATGAACGATGCGCCGGCGCGTGTGCGCGGCTTCCAGCCCGAGACGAAGAGCGCCCGCCGGCGTCCGATCAAAACGAACCCCAAAGCGTGCCAGATATTCGATCGCGGCGGGCGCGGCGTACACGATGCGCCTTGCCGCTTGCGCATCGCAAAGACCATCACCTGCGGCGAGCGTGTCGGAAAGGTGGAGCGCCGGATCGTCATCATCACCAAGGCTGGCGGCAAGCCCCCCCTGCGCCCACATGCTGGACGCGTCCGCGCCAAGCGGCGATCTCGAAAGCAGAAGCACCGGCTCGGGCGCCAGCTGCAGCGCCGTCATCAGCCCGGCTATGCCGGCGCCGATGATGACCGGCCGGCCGCCGAGGTCGCGGACGTCCATGCTCATACTGCCAGCATCCGCTCGACGGCCAGCCGAGCGCGCCCGGCGATTGCGGGTGGGACGGTCACGACATGGCGGTTCTGCTCCAGCGCCGCACGGATGTTGGCGAGCGTTATCCGCTTCATATGCGGGCACAGATTGCAGGGCCGAATGAACTCGACCTCGGGATGCTCGACCGAGACGTTGTCGCTCATCGAGCACTCGGTCATCAGCACGACGCGGGGCGGTTTTTGCCTTCCGACATAATCCGACATGGCGGCAGTCGAACCGGAGAAGTCAGCTTCGGCGACCACTTCCGGCGGGCATTCCGGATGCGCCAGCACCGTCACACCCGGATGGTCCTCGCGCAACTGGCGGATGTCGGCAGGCGTGAAGCGCTCATGCACCTCGCAATGCCCTTTCCAGGCGATGATCTCCACGTCGGTCTGGGTGGCGATGTTCTGGGCCAGGTACTCATCCGGCAGCATGATCACCCGGGGAACCCCCAGCGACTCCACCACGGCCTTGGCATTGCCGGAGGTACAGCAGATGTCGGACTCAGCCTTCACGGCGGCGGAAGTGTTGACGTAGGTGACAATTGGTACGCCTGGGTAGCGCTGCCGCATGAGACGGACATCTTCGGCGGTAATAGAATCGGCGAGCGAGCAGCCGGCTGCCGTGTCCGGAATGAGCACCGTTTTTTGCGGATTGAGCAGCTTCGCTGTCTCGGCCATGAAATGCACGCCGGCCAGCACGATGACGTCCGCTTCGGTCGACATCGCCTTGCGGGCCAGCGCCAGGCTGTCGCCGACGATGTCGGCGACGCAGTGGAAGATCTCCGGCGTCTGATAGTTATGCGCCAGGATGACGGCATTTCGCTGCTGCTTCAGATCGAGAACGGCCTCGATATCATCGGTGAAGGCTGGCCACTCGATCGGTGGAATGACCCGCCGCACGCGGTCGTAGAGCGCGGCTGTGCGCGTGGAGGCGTTGAGCATGCCTTGCCCTCATTATGCTCTTGTTGAGTATAATCAGGACATATGCTTAACTTGAGCATATTAAATGTCAAGCGCGTGAAAGTGGCAATTTCGTCCCTGCGACAGTTCGTTCCGCCAGAACCGTCTGGCGGAAGCGGAAGCGTTTGGCCGGAGGCCCTCGTGTTTCCGACACCGTCTCGCCCGTTTCCTCGACCAGATCCTGCTGTTCGATGAGACGCCGGAAGTTCTGCTTGTGCACGAGCCTGCCGGCGAGCGCTTCAACCGTGCGCTGCAACTGCAGCAGTGTGAATGCCGGCGGCATCAGTTCGAACACCACGGGGCGGTATTTGATCTTGGTCCGCAGCCTGGCGATACCGGTCGCCAGAATGCGGCGGTGGTCGGCAATCATTGGCCGACCGGGCACAGACGGACTGCCGCCGTCCCTGCCGCGCGTGGCCTCCGCCACCAGCGTGGCCTCATAGAGCAACTCGTATCGCTGCAGCACGAGTTCCTCGTTCCAGTCACGATCATCCAGGTCGAAGGCGTATGCCACGCGCTGCCGGCGATCGCGGCGCACGCCAAGATCCTCGGCTTCGTCCGCCCAAGCGGAAAGTCGGGGCACAAGGATGTCACGCAAGATAGACGGCACGCCCGCGCGGTGATCTTCCCACGGAAAATAGTCGTACCAGCCTCGCCAGCTATGCGCTGCGGACCTATCGGCCTGCTCTTCTCGCGTCAGGCCGAGATAGCTGATCGAGATCACGCGCTCGTCACCAGTTCGGTCGCGGTCGGCAAAGGTGTAGAGCTGTTCGATGTAGCCCAGCGGATGACCGGTCTGCCGCTCCACCCACGCCCTCAGCCCCGACTGCAGGGAACGATGGCCGAGCTCAAAAGGACCGGACGGCAACGCTTGAGCCTCTCCGATGGTGAGGACGCGTGGCTCACCATCGGTCACCGCAATGACAACGGCGATCAGGTCCGCGCTGACGGCATGGCTCTGATTGTTCCTTTGAGCCTGACTTGTCGGCTGGATTGTCTTGTCTTGCATGGGGCGTGATGCGATTCCGATGTGAAGGCGCTCAAATGGGCAAGCCGACGAAAGGTGAACTGCCGCACGTCGCCCGTCAACGTTCATCAATGAACGATGTGTGGGACCTCGATCCACCCCTTTCGCATGGACTTTTTCTGTTCGCGGACCTAACCATCCGACGCATGCAATGGCTCGAATTTGCCGGGACCCAGCCAGGAAATGGACATGACTGACTTCTTCATTAGCCACACTGGCGTGGACAAAAAATAGGCGCGCAGCCCAGATACCATCATCACGACCGCATCATGCCGATCGCCATGATGCTGCTGTTCGTCCACGTCTTCGGCGGCGCGATCGACACGGGTTCGGATTCTTACGTGAATTACCAGTTGCCCGGCATTCTGCTCATCACGGTTGCTTCGGGCACCGCCTACACCGCATTCCGGCTCTTCGTTGACATGAAGAGCGGTATCTTCGAGCGGTTCCAGTCCATGCCGATCGCTCGGTCGTCGGTGCTGTGGGCGCATGTACTGACCTCGCTGACCGCCAGTCTAATCTCGCTCGCGGTGGTCGTGCTGATCGCCCTGCTCATGGGCTTCCGCTCGGGAGCGGGCGTGACGGCCTGGCTCTCGGTCGCCGTGGCTCCCGACCCAGGATCGCACGTAGTGTCAGTGGGTTGCCGAGCAGGCCGTGGTGATCGTAGTGATCGAACATCGCCCTCAAGCCCTGGGGAACATCGCCGAGCACATCGGGATCGCGACGCTCCCTGATTTTGCGACCCAGCACATCGCTCATCAGGGCAGCGACATCGAGGCGGTTAAGTTGCCCGGGTGCGCAGAGTTCGAACGTGCCAAAAAGCAGCCGCTCTTCAGTCAGGGCTATTGCCGCGACCTCGGCGACATCGCGATAGTCGACCAGTGAGAAGCGGGTCTCGGACGACCAAGGCTCCGCAAGCACGCCCTCCTTCACGACTTTCGGCCAGAATGCAGCGTAGTTCTGAAAGTAGCGCGCCGGATGGGGGAACGTATATTCCAGGCCAGAGGTAAGAACGGCCTCCTCGACCGGCACTTTGGCGACATGATTGACGAGGTCCGAGAGCACCGGATGGATCACGGCTGAGAACGCGAACCGCCGCACGCCGGCGTCGATGGCAGCCTCCACGACATTTTTTCCCACATCAGCTTCGCCGGGAATGAAGGCCGGGGCGATATAGAAGACGGCGCCCATATCCTTTAGCGCTGCGTCCAAGGCTGCTCGATCGCGGAGGTCGCCGATGGTGACTTGCGCCATGGCCGCGTACCAGTTCGGACTGCTCAGGCTTGCGGATGAAGGCGCGGACGCGCGCACCTCGCGCGGCGAGGGCGGGAATTACACTGCCCGCAAAATTTCCCGCAGCGCCGAAGGCGAGAATCATCATGATCATGTCCTTCGAGTTGGTGACGATTACGAATCTGCTCGGCCACCAGCGACCCTTAACTGAATCTGGTTCCCGCGATCGGGGTGTCACCTCCCCGCCAGCATATCTTTCGACCAATGCTTCGACAGGCTGCTCAGGCTGAGTTGGCGCAAAAAGCGCGTCGCGTTTGGACGGTTCGTGTTTTGTCGTCGCAAAGCCGCTCGTGCCCTTAGGCAAACCCCCCTCAGGTCTTTTTTGCTGACTTGCGTTGACGTCCGAAATCTTCTCGATTGAATAGAACCAAGCTGACGGAGAGAAAAATGCGGCAGGCGCTGATCGTATGGGGCGGCTGGGAAGGGCACGAACCCGAGGCCGGGGCGCATGCCGTCAAGGCTATGCTTGAGGAGGAAGGTTTTGCCGTGCGGGTGGAGAACACGACCGCGGCGTTCGCATATCCGGCGGTCGCCGAGCTCAGCCTGATCGTGCCGATCTTCACCATGTCCAAGATCGCCAAGGCCGAAGAGGCCAATCTCACCAAAGCGGTCGAAAACGGCGTCGGCCTGGGCGGCTTCCATGGCGGCATGGGCGACGCGTTTCGCGAATCGACGGACTACCAGTTCATGTGCGGCGGGCAATGGGTCGCCCATCCCGGCAACATCATCGACTATCGGGTGAATATCCTGCGGCGCGACGACCCGATCATGAATGGCATCGACGACTTCGCCTACCGCTCCGAGCAATATTACATGCATGTCGACCCCTCGAACGAGGTGCTGGCCACCACCACCTTCTCGGGCGAATACGCGCCGTGGATCGACGGCGTCGTCATGCCGGTGGTGTGGAAGCGCCGGCATGGCAAGGGACGCGTGTTTTATTCGTCGCTCGGCCACGTGGCCAAGGAATTCGAGGTGCCGCAGATGCGGACGATCCTGCGCCGCGGACTGGTATGGGCGGCGCGCTGAATCCGTTGCCAGCGGCTGCTTCCTCGGTCGGAAACCTCGACTTGTTGTCTCGCGGCTATTCATCGTATGAATAGACGATTTACATAAGACCTAACGTTTCATACAACAGACCGCAGCGGCTTTCGTCGGGAGAGGATTGCGTGGAAACCATCGTTCCTTCGGATGCAACCGGCTGGATGCCTTCGATCGACCAGGGCGGGGCAAGCGTGCACAACGCCGTCGTCAGCGTGCTGGGCAGCCGTATCCTAGGCGGCGACTATGCTCCCGGTGCTGCCCTGCCGCGCGAGGAGGAGCTCTGCGCCATGCTGGGCGTCAGCCGCACCTCGGTTCGGGAAGCGGTCAAGGTGCTGTCGGCGAAAGGCCTTGTCGAGGCCAGACGGCGCGCTGGCGTGCGCGTGCTGCCGCGCGACAGCTGGCGGCTGCTCGATCCGGTTGTGCTCGGCTGGCACCCGTCCATCCAGGATGATGAGGAGCTGGTTTCCGGCCTGCTTGAGGCGCGCCGCATCTTCGAGCCCGCGGCGGCCGAACTGGCGGCCAGACGCGCCAGCGCCGCCGACCTCGCCGAGATCGAGCGCGCCGTCGTCGGCATGCGCGAAAACATCCCGGGCGACCTCAACGCCGTCTGCCAGGCGGATCTTGCCTTCCACAAGGGCGTCATCGCCGCCAGCCATAACGTCGTGCTCAAGGGCCTGGTCGGCATGCTGGAGGCAGCGTTGCGCGCCACTTTCCTCGTCACCAACCCGTTGATGGAAGCGCAGTCGCGCGCGCTTTCCGCCCATGCCGCGGTGCTGGAGGCGATCCGCATCCGCGACACCGCCGGCGCCCGCGCCGCCATGAACAGGCTGCTCGACATCGCCGCCGACGATCTCCACGCCAAGGGCTGACGTTTCCGCCTTGACGCCATTTTTGATCGTATGATATTCGCATTTCATATGATCTAATTGCGTCTGGGAGGAGTTGCGCTTGAGGATCGTGGCCATCACCACGCGCGTCGTGAACGCGGATATGCGCAACTGGGTGTTCGTGCGCGTCGAGACTGATCAGCCGGGCCTTTACGGCTGGGGCGAAGCAACGCTGGAGTGGAAGACCCAGGCTGTCGTCGGCGCCGTCAACGACCTGGCGCCGCTTCTGATCGGTCGCGATCCGCGCGATATCGAACAGGCGGTGCGCATCCTCAAGAAGCACTCGTTCTGGCGGCTCGGCGTCATCGGCATGTCGGCTGTTTCCGGCATCGAGCTGGCGCTCTGGGACATTTTTGGCAAATGGCTCGATCAGCCGGTCTGGCGGCTCACCGGCGGCAAGGTGCGCGACCGGGTCAAGGTCTATACCCATCTCGGCCTCGGCGACATGCGTGCCGTCTACGAGACGCTGGACGCCGAGCCACTGGTGCAGCGCGCCTCCGAGGTGGTGGCCAGGGGCTATCGCGCGCTGAAGGCCGTCTTCATTCCCTACAGCCACTATCATGCGCCGCTCATTGAGGTCGACAAGGTCGGCCGGCTCATGGAGGCGTTGCGCAAGGCGGTCGGCCCCGAGGTCGAGATCATGGTCGACTTCCACGGGCGTCCCGCCTCGGCTTCAACCGCGCTCGCCTATATCGACGCGCTGGCACCCTACCGGCCGATGTTCATCGAGGAGCCGCTGCCGCCTGGCGAAACCCGCGCCCTGGCGCAGCTCGCCGCCAAGTCGCGCGTGCCGATCGCCACCGGCGAGCGGCTGGTCGACCGGCCCGAATTCGACGATCTGTTCCGGGCAAGGGCAGTCGACATCGTGCAGCCGGACATCTGCCATTGCGGCGGCCTGCTCGAGGCCAAGAAGATCGCGGCGATGGCCGAGGCGGTCTCCGTCGGCGTCGCGCCGCACAATCCACTCGGCCCGATCGCCGGCGCGGCGGCGCTGCATTTCGCCGTCTCGACGCCCAACCATCTGATTCAGGAGGAGATGGTCGGCGCCGTGCCCTGGTATTTCGAGGTGGTGAGGGGGCCGATCCGCATGGTCGACGGCTGCTGGCAGGTGCCGGACGCGCCCGGGCTCGGCGTCGAGGTCGACGAGGCGGTCGCCGCCCGGCATCCGTACAAGCCTGAAGTCATGCACACCACCAACGCCGTGCTTGCCGACGGCACCATCGCGGACTGGTGACGATGGTCGGGCGTCTCAAGGACAAGGTCGTCATAGTCACCGGCGCCGGGCGCGGCATCGGCGAGGCGACGGCGCGTTCGATGGCGGCGGAAGGCGCCGCGATCGTCGTGGCGGAAAAGGATGCGGCGACTGGAAGAAACGTCGCCGCGTCGCTGGCCGAAAGCGGCGCGCGGTCGCTGTTCGTCGAGACAGACGTCGCCGACAGCAGGTCCTGCGAGGCGATGGCCGAACAGGCTCTCGGCGCCTTCGGCCGCATCGACGTCCTGGTCGCCAATGCCGGCATCAACGTGTTCCACGAGCCGCTGGAAACCACCGAAGAGGAATGGCGGCGCTGCTTTGCCGTCGATCTCGACGGTGTCTGGTATTCGGCGCGCGCGGTGCTGCCGGCGATGCGGGCTCAGAAGCAGGGCTCGGTCGTCGCCATCGCCTCCTGCCACTCCTTCGCAATCATCCCGTCGACCTTTCCCTATCCGGTCGCCAAGCACGGGCTGCTCGGCCTGGTGCGGTCGCTCGGCATCCAGTACGCGCCCGAAGGTATTCGCGTGAACGCCATTGCGCCCGGCTACATCGAGACGCAGATCGCGGTCGACTACTGGAACACATTTCCGGACCCGCAGGCGGAGCGCCAGCGCACCTATGATCTGCACCCGCCGCGCCGGATCGGCCGGCCGGAGGAGGTGGCGATGACCGCCGTCTTCCTCGGCTCCGACGAGGCGCCGTTCATCAACGCGGCCTGCATCGTCATCGATGGCGGGCGCTCGGTTCTCTACCACGAATGAGGTTTCGCGCCGGCGGCCGGTCGCCGGCAGATGTTTCAAGCAGGTCAGATCCCGCCGGCCGGGATCGATTGGGAGGAAGCCAATGAAAAGCATGATCAAGGTGTGCCTTGCGGTTGCGGCAACAGCCGTCGTCGCGTTGACGGTCCACGGCGCCGGCGCGCAGGACAAGATGAAGTTCGGCTACATCAACAAGATGGGCGACCATCCCTGGTTCGTCCGCGAGGTGAAGGGCGCCAAGGACAAGGCCGCCGAGCTCGGCGTCGATCTGCTGGTCCAGGACGTCCAGTTCGACGCCAACCTCGCCGTCACCACCTTCGACACCTATGTCGGCGACGGCGTGAAAGGTATCGCCGTGGTGGTGCCGGACCGCTCGCTCGGCCCGGTCGTCGCCGACAAGGCCAAGGCCGCCAAGATCGGCCTGATCGCGGTCGACGACGACATCGCCTTCGCCGACGGCACGCCGGTCGCCTATGTCGGCATGAACGCGCTCAACATCGGCAAGCAGGTCGGCGCCGAGATCGCTCGTATCGCCAAGGCCGAGGGCTGGGATAAGGACCTCTCGAAGGTGCGCGTCGGCTCGATCGAGGACCAGAAGGCCGACACCTGCATGCGCCGCAACAAGGGCGCGGAGGAAGCGCTGGTCGCGGCGATCCCGGAGATCAAGTCGCGCATCGTCTCGATCCCCTATGACAACACCATGGTCAACTCTATCGACGTGGTGTCGACGACGCTGACCGCCAATCCCGATGCCGAGAAGTGGATCTTCTACTCCTGCAATGACGACGGCGTGCTCGGCGGCGTGCGCGCCACGGAGAATGCCGGCATGAAGCCGGAGAACGTCATCGGCATCGGCATCGACGGCTCGCGTTCCTGCGAGGCCTTCGGCGCCGGCAAGCCCTCGGGCTTCCGCGGCACGATGTGGCTGGACAGCGCCAAGCATGGCGCGGCGGCGATTCAGGCGCTCTACGACCAGGCCACCGGCAAGGAAATGCAAAAGGACTATTTCCAGGACGCCACGCTGATCAGCGGCGAGAACTTCGCCAAGTTCAAGGACACGCTCGGTTGCAAGTCCTAGGCTTTCCTTCGGTATTGCGGCGGGCGGCTTCAAAGGGAGCCGCCCGCCCATGACCGCGCCCGTCGTTTCCGTCGAGAACGTCAGCAAGCGCTTCGGCGCCGTGCAGGCGCTGCGCGACGTGTCGATTGCCTTCAATGCCGGCGAGATCACCGCGCTGATCGGCGAGAACGGCGCCGGCAAGTCGACGCTGATGCGCGTGCTGGAAGGCGAGCATCGCCCCGATACCGGCCGCGTGCTGGTCGACGGGCACCCGGTTCAGCTTACCTCGCCGCGCGCCGCGCATGGCTCGGGCATCCGGGTCATCCACCAGGAACCGGAGATCATCCCGGAACTGACGGTGGCGGAGAACATCTTCATCGGCGACATCAGGGCGCGCGGCGGGATTTTTCTCGACCGCGCGGATCTGGAGCGGCGCAGCCTTGAGCTGCTTGGCACCTTCGGCGTGGTCGACGTGCTTTCGCCAGGGCAGCGCTGCCATGGCCTGAGCCCGGCGCTCAGGCAGCTCATCGAGATCATGCGCGCGCTGCGGCCGGGCGCGCGGCTGCTCGCCTTCGACGAGCCGACGTCATCCCTGACGGAGGACGAGGCGCAGCGGCTGTTCCGCGTCATCCGGCGCCTCAAGGCTGACGGCGTCGCGGTGATCTACATCTCGCACCGGCTGCGCGAGATCATCGAGCTTGCCGATCGCTGCGTGGTGATGCGCGACGGCAGCCGCGTCGCCGACGAGCCGATCGCCGCGCTTGACGAGCAGCGCATGGTGCGGCTGATGGTCGGCAGGCCGGTGAGCGACCTGTTCAACCGAAGGGAGCGCGCGCTGGGACCGGTCCGGCTGGCGCTGGAAGATGTCACGACACGCCGTGTCGAGGGGATCAGCTTCGAGGTGCGGGCAGGCGAGATCGTCGGGCTTGGCGGACTGGTCGGCGCGGGACGGACGGAAGTCGCGCGCGCCATCGTCGGCCTCGATCCGCTGCTGTCCGGAAAGATGACGGTTGGCGGCCAGCCTTACAAACCGCGCGAGCCGGCCGACGCGGTTGCCGCAGGCATCGGGCTGGTGCCGGAGGACCGCAAGCAGGAGGCGCTGCTGTTGATGCAGGCGGTGCGCGACAATGTCAGCCTGGTGGTGCCCGACAAGGTGTCGCGCTACGGCTTCTTCAGCCGCAGGCGCGAGCGTGCGCTGGTCGCCCGTCACGTCGCCGAGCTCAGGGTCAAGACGCCGTCGATCGAACAGGCGGTCGGCAAGCTTTCCGGCGGCAACCAGCAGAAGGTCGTCTTCGCGCGCTGGCAGGCGCGCGGGCCGGCGGTGCTCATCCTTGACGAGCCGACGCGCGGCATCGATGTCGGCGCCAAGGCGGAGATCTACAGGCTCATCGAAAGCCTGGCCGACCAGGGTCTCGCCATCCTGCTCATCTCCTCGGAAATGCCGGAGCTGCTCGGCCTGGCCGACCGCGTCCTGGTCATGCAGAGCGGACGCATCAGCGGCGAGCTCCCGTGGCAGGAGGCGAGCGAAGAGGCCGTACTGGCGCTTGCCATGCGCTCGGGGAAAGAGACGATCGAAAGGAAAGTGTCGTGACCGATACCGTAACGGCCACCCGCGAACGCGCGCCAGCAAGCCTGTTTGGCCGCATCGGCGCGCAGAACATCAGCCTGCTCATCGCGCTGGTGGTGCTGTTGGCGATCTTCGGCGCGCTGCGACCCGACGTCTTCTTCACGCCGCGCAACCTGATCAATATCGGGCTCGCGGTCACCATCCTCGGCATCCTCGCCATGGCGCAGACCGTCGTCATCGTGTCGGGAGGGCTCGACATCTCGGTCGGATCGATCGTCGGCTTGAGCACCATGGTGCTAGCCGTGGTCGCCCAGGAAACCGGCTCGATCCCGGCCGGCATCCTCGCCGGCCTGCTCGCCGGACTTGTAGCGGGCGCCGTCAACGGGCTGATCATCGTCTACGGACCGGTCAATGCGGTGATCGCGACGCTTGGAACGATGTCCGCCTTCCGCGGTCTCGCTTATCTGATGAACAACGGCAATTCGATCCCGATCACCGGCGACAGCCTGCGCGCGCTTGGCATCGGCACGCTGTTCGGCCTGCCTTTCGCCATCTGGCTGCTGATCGCCGCGATGGCGGCGTTCATCGTCTTCACTCGCGAGACGGTCGTCGGCCGCAACATCTACGCGCTCGGTGGCAACCCGACGGTGGCGCGGCTCGCCGGCATCCCGATCCGCCGCTACCAGATATCGATCTACGCGATGAGCGGCTTTGCCGCGGCGGTGGCCGGCCTGGTGCTCGCCAGTCGCACGATGTCGGGTCAACCGGCGTCCGGCAGCCAGGGGCTGGAGCTCGAGGCCATCACCGCCGCGATCCTCGGCGGCTGCGCGCTGCAGGGCGGCAAGGGCACGATCGTCGGCGCCATGCTCGGGGTGCTGATCATCGGCGTCCTCAACAACGGCATGATCCTGACCAGCGTGCCGACCTTCTACCAGCTGCTCGCCAAGGGCGCGCTGCTGATCCTGGCAGTCATCGTGCAGGAACGCCAGCGGGCGCGGTCGGGAGAATAGCCCGTGCCGGGTCGTCTGGCCTAAACACTTTCGAGATAGGTCTCGATCTCGAAGTCGCTGACGTTGAGCGCAAAGGTGTTCAGTTCCTGGCGCTTGCAGGCGATGAAGGCGTCGCGCAAGACGGCCGGGAAGATTTCGGCGACGCACTTGCCGGTCTCGAACGCGGCGATCGCCGAGGCCCAGTCCGGGGGCAGTTTGGCAAGCGGCAGCCCCTGTCCCTCGCCGCCGGTCGGCTCGCCGGGCGACAGTTGCCGCTCGATGCCCATCAGGGCAGCGCCCAGGATCGCCGCCAGCACCAGATAGGGGTTGGCGTCGGCGCCGGAGACGCGATGCTCGATGCGGCGCGCGGCTGACGGACCGCCGGGAATACGGATCGCCACCATGCGGTTCTCGTAGCCCCAGGCGACAGCGGTCGGCGCATAGGAGCGCGGCCGCAGCCGCCGGTAGGAATTGAAATGCGGCGCGAACACCAGCGTGCTTTCGGCCATGGCGGCAAGCAGGCCGCCGACCGCGTGGCGCATGGCGTCGGAGCCCTGGTCGCTGCCGTCGTCGAAGATGTTGCGGCCCTCTTTGTCGAGCACGCTGAAATGGACATGGAACCCGTTGCCGGCACGTTCGCCATAGGGCTTGGCCATGAAGCAGGCGGCAAAGCCATGCTTGCGCGCGATGCCCTTGACGGTGCGCTTGAAGAGCACGGCGTCGTCCGCGGCACGCAAGGCGTCGGGGACGTGGTTGAGGTTGATCTCGAACTGGCCGACGCCGTTCTCGGCGATCGCCGTGTCGACGGGAATGCCCTGCATGCGGCAGGCTTCGTAGACGTCGTGGATAAAGGCCTCGAAATCGTCGATCTCGTCGATCGACAGCGCTGCGTCGGAATCGAGACGCCGGCCAGTGATCGGCGAGACAGGGCCGACAGGCCGATGCGACGTCGGGTCGACGAGGTAGAATTCGAGTTCGGTGGCGGTAACAGGCGTCAGGCCAAGCGCCGCATAGCGGTCGAGGATGCGGGCCAGCGCGCGGCGCGGGTCGCCGAGATAGGGCGCGCCGGCATCATCCGCCAGCCAGAGCGGCAGAAGGGCCGTCGGATGCGCCGTCCAGTCGACGGGCAGGATGCCGCGTCCTGTCCACTGGCAAAGCCCGTCGGCATCGCCGGTCGAGAACACCTGCGCGTTGCCTTCGATGTCCTCGCCCCAGATGTCGAGCCCGATCGCCGAATAGGGCATGCGCAGCTTGCCTTCGAGCGCCTTGCGCGCCTGCTCGACCGGGATGCGCTTGCCGCGCATGATCCCGTTCAGGTCGCACACAGCCGCCCTCAGGCTCTGGATATCGCTCCTGCTTTCAAGCCAGTTCAAAACGTCCGCAACTGCATCGCCCAATTTCCAGCCCCTGGTTCTTTCTGTAGCCATTTCGGCTACGATATCCATTTTCAGCTTGTGAGTTCGTGAAGGCCGCCCTGGAGATTTCCGGGCGGGTTTACTTCATTTTTTCAATTCACTAGCCGGGATATCGGGCGGCATTTCGGGTCCATATTATGCGATCTGCGATCGCAACATAGCGACAAGCCGAGAGAAAGCCAAGCCGGGATTTGGGAAATTGGCCGCAACGCTCATCCCGTCGTCATCCTATGGCGGAGCAAGGAGCGAAGCGACGCGGCGCAGCGCAGACCATAGGATCCATACCGTGACTTCAAAGACGCTGCTGCGTTCCAGAATTTTGCTCCGCCGCATTCTACGCTCGAGGTCACGGCATGGATCCCAGGGTCTCCGCGACGGAGCTTCGCTCCCGCTTCGCCCTGGGATGACGAAGTTGGACGCTTTCAGCCAATCTCGAAGGCTTTTCCTAGGGCCGCAGTTCCGGGAACCTGACCTGCTTGAGAATGTGCGCCGCACCTTCGTCGATATCGCGCACGATGGCCGCGCGGGCCCGCTCGCCGTCCTGGGCCTCGATCGCCGCCACGACCTCCTCATGATAGTCGATGCCGAGGATGCCGGCGAGGTCGTCCTCGAAGCCGATGCGCAGGTTGCGGAGGAAAGGTCCGACCTGCATCCATACCGTCTCGATCAGGAAGATCATCTGCTCGTTGCCGCAGTGGCGGTAGATCGAGAACTTGAAGTCATGGTTCTTGCGCAGATAGTCGTCGATGTCGCCACTGCGGGCGGCCTGGGTGAGCTCGGCGCAATGACGCCGGATGGCGCGCAGGTTGTTGCCATTGATAAATTTTGTCGCGAGCTCGGTGGCCGTGCCTTCCAGGACCGTCCGCACATCGGTCAGCTGCTGGAAACGATCTGCCGAGATCATCGGCACCTCGACGCTGCCGTTCGGCATCGGGCTCAGCGCCCTGAGCGCCTGCAGCCGCATGAAGGCGCTGCGCACCGGCATGTCGCTGGTGCCGAGCTCCTTGGCGAGCTTGCGCGAAGTCAGCTTCTGGCCCGGCTGGAGCTGACCCGACATCAGCGCCCGCACCAGTTCCAGATAGACCTTCTCATGCAGGGGTACTGTGTCGAGGGCAGTCAGTCCGAATTGTGTTTTGTCGGCCATTGGCTATGCGCTACTTCGTCCGTCCCTGAAATCCGTTTCGTCACTCAATCTGCCGCCGCAATACTTGGCCGGCGGTTGTGGAGCCGCACGATAGACGGTTAACGCGCGCCGCCGCAAGGGAGGCCAAGGCCGCATGCCGACCGACCCAACGGCGCCATGATTTCCTATGTGACCCCGATACACGGGCACAAGGTTTTGTTCATCGAATGCCTGCCGACTCGGCAATGCCAGGATCGATCCCGGCTATTCGCAGATCGACCGGCTGAAGGCTCTGGCCGAGCTGCACGGCATCATTCGCGCCGTGGAGCAATTCGAACTGGCCTGAGGCCAGACTGCTATCCGATGCGTGCGTCGATGATTTCGACGAAACGCGCGAAGAGGCCGGCCTGCGACTTGATCTTGAGCTTGCGATAGATGTTGCGACGGTGAACCTTCACGGTCCCGGGCACGATCCTGAGCGCCCTGGCGATCGATTCCGTCGAGTGGCCCTGAAGCACGAGGTCGACCACCTGTTTCTCGCGCGAGGTCAGCGACAGGCTCTTCCAGATATGCGCGCGATCCAGCTCGTTGGCCGTTGCGACGGTCTCACCCGGGGGCGGGACCGCAACCTCTTCGGCGGGCAGAGCCGGCCAGCGCAGCCGGCAGAAGCCGATCACCGCCGGCGCCATATCGCGCAGCAGCCTGGCGTCCGCCGTTCCGAACGGCCCGGAGGCGCGCAGCCGCATCAGCGACAGCACGAGCGCATCCTTGCCGGCCAGCGGGACGAAGAAGCCGACCTCCTCGGCGAGCCGGGTCTGGCTGTAGTAGGAACGGTAGTATTCGCTGGCATAGAAGCGGTCGGGCGCAAGTTCGCGCATCCGCCAGAAACCTTCTTTGCGTTCGACCGCGGCGTGATGGAAGGGGTCGAGCAGGTAGGGGCCTTCCTGATAGAGCGCGACGAAGATGTGGCTCTCCGCCGAAGAGAAGGTCTCGAACAGCAACGGCGGCCGCGCAGCACCCCGATAGCCAAAGATCACGCAGTGATCGAAGCGGACCTGTCCGCGCAGCCAGGCGACGATCGCCCTGCCGAAATGATCGCCGCTGGTCTCCCGCGTCGCGGCGATCACGGCGGCGAGCGCGTTGTAGTGGTCACTGCGGGAGGCGGCCAATTCATACCCCTCTAAATGGTAAAATCAGCTAAATATACCACCCGCGAGGTATATACTAGGCACCATTGGCTCTGCTAGCGTCACGACATTGCCTCACGCTGTCGCTGGAGCCCGTGGCTTGACTGCAGTGCCTGATATCGAGTTTCGCGCGGTCACCAAGCGCTACGGCGCCGTCACGGCGGTCAGCGGCATCGATCTTGCCATCCCGCCTTCGGCATTCGTCGCGCTGCTCGGACCGTCCGGCTGCGGCAAGACGACGTGCCTGCGCATGATCGGAGGCTTCGAGCAGCCGAGCGAAGGCCACGTGCTGATCCGCGGCCGCGACATGGCCGGCACGCCGCCCTATCGGCGCCCGGTCAACATGGTGTTCCAGCAGTACGCCCTGTTCCCGCATCTCGATGTCGAGGACAACATCTCCTACGGGCTGCGCCAGGCGAGGCCGCGCCTCACGTCACGCGAGATCAGCCTGAAGGCGGTCGAGGCGTTGGCCATGGTGCAGCTCGCCGGCTACGGACGCCGTAAGATCCACGAGCTTTCCGGCGGCCAGCAGCAGCGCGTCGCGCTCGCCCGCGCGCTGGTCAACAAGCCGGCAGTGCTGCTTCTCGACGAGCCGCTGGCGGCGCTCGACAAGAAGCTGCGCACCGACATGCAGATCGAGCTGCAGAACCTGCAGCGCGAGATCGGCATCACCTTCGTGCTGGTCACCCACGACCAGGAGGAAGCGCTGTCGATGAGCGACTTCGTCTGCGTCATGAATGGCGGCCGTATCGTCCAGCTCGGCCAGCCGAGCGAGATCTATGACGAGCCGGCGGACCTGTTCGTCGCGGATTTCGTTGGCAAGACCAATCTCTTGAGCGGCAAGGTGGCCGGGCTCTCCGGCGACCGCGTCGATGTCGCGCTTGCCGACGGCACGGTGATTTCGGCGCGCAAGCGGGTGCCGCTTAGCCGGGGCGAGGCTGTATCCGTCAGCCTGCGGCCGGAATCGCTCAGCCTCACAGCACCCGGAAGCGGCAGCCTGCAGGGTATCGTCCGTAACCGGATTTTCCTGGGCTCGACCGCGGAATACGCGATCGAGGTTCAGGGTATCGGATCACTGCTCGCCAAGGCCGATCACCTGATCGGCCAGGGCAATCTTTTCAAGCCGGGCGAACCCGTCGCCATCGGCTTTGCCGCCGGAGCGCCGCTGGCGTTTCCGACCTCCAAGAACAACGGGACCAACCAGAGGGAAGACCACCATGTCGAAATCGTATCGTGACGGACTGCCGATAAGCCCTGAAAAATTCGTCGACCAGTTGATGCGCATGAAGCGCGGCTCGATCAGCCGGCGTGACTTCCTCGGCCTCACCGGCCTTGGTGTGGCAACCGCCGTCATGGCGCGCGAGCTCGGCATCATGCCGACGCCGGCCTATGCCGCCGAGAACCTCGGCGACCGCATGTCGATCGCCACCTGGCCGAACTACCACGACCCGGCGACGTTCGAGAATTTCAAGGCCGAGACCGGCGTCGCTGTCGAGGTCAACGTCTTCGGCTCAAACGAGGAGATGCTGGCCAAGCTGCAGGCCGGCGGCTCGGGCTGGAGCCTGTTCGTGCCGACCAACTACACGATCTCGACTTACAAGAAGCTCGGCATCATCGAGCCCTTGGATATGGCCAAGCTCGGCAATTTCGACGGCACCAAGGAAGACGCGCGCTTCACGGCCGAAGGCACGATCGACGGGACGATCTACGCCGTGCCGAAGAACTGGGGCACGACCGGCTTCGCGGTCAACACCAAGAAGCTTGCCAAGCCGATGTCGAGCTGGAAGGAGTTCTGGGATACGGCCATGGCCGAAGGCGACGGCCGCACCATGGTGCATGACTACCAGCTGACGACGATCGGCAACGCGCTGAAATATTACGGCTACTCGTTCAACTCGCTGAAGCAGGACGAGCTCGCCAAGGCCGAGGAACTGCTGCTCAAGGTCAAGCCGCATCTGTTCGCGGTGTCGAGCGACTATCAGCCGGGAATGCGCGCCGGCGACGCCTGGATGACGATGTGCTGGACCAATGACGGCGCGCAGCTCCACCGCGACATTCCCGAGATCGCCTATGTGCTCGGCAAGGAAGGCGGCGAGATCTGGACCGACTTCTACGCCATCCCAAAGGATGCGCCGAACAAGCCGGCCGGCTACGCGCTGCTCAACTACCTGATGAACCCGAAGGTCGCGGTGAAGGAGCATCTGGCCAATGGCGCGCCCTCGACCGACGCGCGCGTCAACGCGCTGCTGCCGAAGGAGGTGCTGGACAATCCGATCCTCTACCCGGCCGCCGATCTATTGAAGCCGCTCGAGTTCGGCGCCGCCGCGACGCTGACCGATCCGGGCCGCGCCGAACTGATGGCGCGCTTTAAGTCGGCTTGAGCGGCACCGGCCACAAACACGACCCAGACGATGCGACCGGCGGGCAGATGCCCGCCGGGACCGAAGCGGCTTTTTCGATGCGCGGCAATCTCCTTCGCAGAAATCTCCTGACCGCATTGCTGCTCGCTCCGGCGACGCTGTGGCTTGTCGTCTTTCTGGTCTTGCCCTTCGTCGCCATCGCCATCTTCAGCGTCGGCGAGCGGGCGCCCGAGGGCGGCTATCAGGCCGCGCTCACCTTCGCGCAATATGCCAACTTGCCGGCGCGGGCGACCGCCTTCTGGAACACGATGGTGCTGGCGCCGGCCGGCGCGCTCGCCTGCCTGCTCGTCGCCTATCCGGTCGCCTACTATCTAGCGCTGCGCGCGCCGCAGCGCTGGCGGCTGATCCTGCTTGCGCTGATCGTCATCCCGTTCTGGACCAGCCTTCTGATGCGCACCTATGCCTGGATGTACATTCTGGGCGGGCGCGGCATTCCGGCCCTGCTCGCCTACGTCGGCATCGAGGATCTCAGGCTGATCAACACGTCGGGCGCGGTGCTGCTCGGCATCGTCTACGGCTACCTGCCGCTGATGATCCTGCCGATCTATGTCAGCCTGGAACGGCTCGATCGCCGGCTGCTGGAGGCTTCCGCCGATCTCGGCGCGACGCCAGTGTCTACCTTCCTCGGCGTGACGCTCAGGCTGTCGCTGCCCGGCGTGATGACCGGCTTCTCGCTGGTGATGATCCTTTTGCTCGGTGAATACCTGATCCCGACGCTGCTCGGCGGCGGCAAGGTGTTCTTCATCGGCAACGCGCTGGTCGACCTCTTCCTGCAATCGCGCAACTGGCCGTTCGGATCGGCCATCGCGATCACGCTGGTGGCGGTCTCGGTGGTGGTGCTGATCGTCGCCAACCGCATCTCGACCCGGCTCTCGGGCGCACGCAGGGTGGATCTGATCTGATGCGCGCCTTCGTCGTCGCCGTCTTTGGCTTCCTCTATCTGCCGATTGCGCTGGTCGTGCTGTTCTCCTTCAATGCTGGTCACCATGCCAGCGAGTTCACCGGCTTTTCGGTGCAATGGTACGGCAAGGCGCTGTCGAACCCGTTCCTGGTCGAGGCGCTGAAGAACAGCCTGTTCATCGCCACTACCAGCGCGCTCCTTGCGGCCTTCTGCGGCACGGCCGCGGCGCTCGGGCTGCAGCGCGTCGGCGCGCCGGCGCGGGCGGTTTTCGATGCGCTGCTGGGTGCCGCGATCGTCGTTCCGGGCGTCGTCATCGGCATCTCGACGCTGGTCGCGCTGGTACAGCTCTTCGTCGTCGTCAATCCGTTCCTCGCCTCGCTGTGGCCGACCGACCAGCCGCCGCGTCTTGCGCTCGGCTACGGCTCGATCATCGCCGCGCATGGCCTGTTCTCGATGGCGCTGGTGACGATGATCGTCGGCACGCGGCTCAGCAGTCTCGACCGCAACCTGGTCGAGGCGTCGAGCGATCTCTATGCCACGCCGCTGACGACATTCCGCTCGATCGTGCTGCCGCAGATCATGCCGGCGGTGATCGCCGGCTTCCTGCTCGCCTTCACCTTCTCCTTCGACGACTTCATCATCGCCTTCTTCGTCGCCGGCGCGCAGACGACGCTGCCGATCTACGTCTTTGCCTCGATCCGGCGCGGCGTGACGCCGGAGATCAACGCCATCGCGACGATCGTGCTCGCCGCGTCGGTCCTGCTCGTCCTGCTCGCGCAATGGCAGCTCGGCCGACGAAAACCATCGCCTTGAAAGACAAGTCCATGATTCTGAGAGATCGCATCGCCGTGGTAACGGGCGCCGGGTCGGGCATCGGGCGCGCCGGCGCCATGATCATGGCGCGAGAAGGGGCTGTCGTGGTGATCGCCGACCGCGACCCGGCGGCAGGCGAGGTCACGGCGTCCGGCATCCGCGAAGCCGGCGGCCGTGCCGAAGCGGTCGCCACCGATGTCGGCGACGATACAGCGGTCGAGGGCTTAATCGCGGGAACGCTCAGCAAGCACGGGCGGATCGACATCCTGCACAGCCATGCCGGCATCCAGGTCGGCGGCACGCTGACGGAAGTCAGCACCGACGGCATGGACGCCTCGTGGCGGATCAATGTGCGGGCGCAGTTCCTCGCGGCGAAGACCGTCATGCCTTCGATGATCGCGCAGGGCGGCGGCGTCATCCTCAACACCGCCTCGAATTCCGGCGTCTTCTACGACCGCGAGATGATCGCCTACGCCACGTCGAAGCACGCCGTGGTGGCGATGACCAGGCAGATGTCGCTCGACTATGCCAGGCACAATGTTCGCATCAACGCGCTCTGCCCGGGCTGGGTCGACACGCCGTTCAACGAGCCCTTTATCGCCCAGATGGGCGGGCGGGACGCGATCGAAAGCTATGTCCGGACTAAGATCCCGATGGGGCGCTGGGCGAGCGCGCAGGAGGTCGCCGAAGCCATCCTGTTCCTCGTGTCCGACCGCTCCTCCTTCATGACCGGCCAGGCGCTGGTGGTCGACGGCGGCGAGAGCATCGGCTGAGCGCCGGCCCGAGGCGCGATGAGGCTGTTCGTGAAGCGGGCTTGCGCCGAAAGCAACGATCGGTCAAACCATAGGCCAGGTTCCTCGATGAGGCTTGCCGTGCAACTGGCAAAAAGGCTCTCCCGCTCTCGGCCGGTTTCAATTTCGGTCGCAAGAAACCGCGCTTCGGCGAGGTATCACTGATCATGCGCTGCTGCCGGCACGAGAACCTGCAACGCGCGGAGGAGACTAAGGTCGGTTCGCATGTCGTTCGCGACGGCTGGACCGAGGGGGTATGCGGTGCGCTCGATCCGGCCTGCGGGCCGGCCATCAGGCGGGCGTCCGTCATTCAGATAACGTAGGCTACTCAACGCTCAAACCGAAACGGACGTGCCCGCCGAAGCGATTTCTCCTTCGCACGGACATGACCGATGCCTGACAAACAAGACTTTTCACTCTCCAGCGGCGCCGATCCGCAAAGCTGGCTGACGACGCATGGAATAAAGGAGGTCGAGTGCCTCGTGCCCGACGTCAACGGCGTGCTGCGCGGCAAGGCGTTGCCGGCGGCGAAGTTCCTGAAGTCGGTCGAGGACCGCGCGCTCTACCTGCCGAGTAGCGCCTTCCTGGTCGCCATCGACGGCCGCTATTCCGGCTCCATCGACGAAGGGTTCGCCTATCAGGACCCCGACATGCGCATGGTGCCGGACCTGTCGACGCTCTGCCTGGCGCCCGGCGGCGGCGCCGGCAGGGCCTATGTCTTTGCCGACACGTTCCACATGGACGACCGGCCCTGGATGGCTTCGCCGCGCCATGTGCTGCGGGCCGCGCTCGACCTCTACCGCCGGCGTGGCTGGCGCGCGGTTATGGCGCCGGAGCTCGAATTCTATCTTACGGCGCCAAATCCCGATCCGGATCGGCCGCTGACCGCGCCGGTCGGGCGCAACGGCCGGCCGGAAGGCGTGCAGCATCCCTACGACATGCAGGCGTTGGAGGAATTCGAAGAGGTGACGCGGCGGCTCTACGAACATGCTGCCATAGCCGGCCTGCCGCTCGACACGCTGATCCATGAATCCGGCACGGCGCAGCTCGAGATCAACTTCCTGCACGGCGATCCGCTGGCGCTGGCCGACAAGGTGCTGTTGTTCAAGCGCCTGGCGCGGCAGGCGGCGCAGGCGAGCGGCATGCACGCCACCTTCATGGCCAAGCCGATCGCGGCGCAGGCCGGCAGCTCGATGCACCTGCACATGTCGATCGTCAACGAGGGCGGCGAGCCCTTGTTTGCTGGCAAAGACGGCGACGATACGGAAATGTTCTCCCACTTCATCGGCGGCCTGCAGAAATACGTTCCTGAAATCATGCCGCTGTTTGCGCCCAACGTGAATTCGTATCGCCGCATCCGGCCAGGCCACCACGGCGCCCCCGCCAATATCGAATGGTCGCATGACAACCGCTCCTGCGGCCTGCGCGTGCCGATGGGCGGGCGCGCGGCGCGGCGGGTCGAGAACCGGTTGCCCGGCGCCGACGCCAATCCGTACCTCGCCATGGCCGGCTCGCTGATCGCCGGCTATCTCGGCGTCGAGGAGAAGCTGGCCCGCTCGGCGGAAGCCTTCGGCAATGCCTATCGCAGCCAGAGCACGCTGCCGAAAACCATGGAGGAAGCACTCGACCGCTTCGCCGCCTGCGAGCCGGTGCGGGCGCTGCTCGGCGAGGATTTCTTCCAGACCTATCTGCGGGTGAAGAGTGTCGAGCTCGACCTGTTCCAGACCGTGGTGACGTCGTGGGAACGCGACCATCTCCTGCTCAAGGTGTGACCATGGCTTCCACGGGTTTCAATTCCGGTCTGGACATCGGCAAATCCTACTATGTCGCTACCGCCAATCCGGCGCCGGACCATCCGGCGCTCATCGGCGATGTCGAAGCCGATCTGGTGGTCGTTGGCGGCGGCTGCACCGGTCTGTCGGCGGCGTTCCACGCGGCCGAGCGCGGCCTGAAAGTGGTGCTGCTCGAAGGCGGCAAGATCGGCTGGGGAGCCTCCGGGCGCAATGGCGGCCAGATGATCCCGGGTCTGCGCAAGGGCGCCAAAGGTTTGGTCAAGGCGTTCGGTCCGGAACGGGCGAAGGCGCTGTTCGATCTTGCCTTCGAGGCGCGCGGGCTGGTGCTCGACATCATCGAGCGCCATGGCATCGAGTGCGACTTGCGGCTGACCGGTCATCTGGTCGGCGCGGTCAACGGCTCCGACATGCGCGACTTCGAGGAAGAGGCCAAATGCCTCGCCAAGGTGATGAACTTCTCGGATGTGGAAATCCTGTCGGCGGCGCAGGCGCGGCAGATGGTCGATACGCCTTTTCAGGGCGCGGTCTTCGAGAAGCTCGGCGGCCACATGCACCCGCTGAACTACACGCTGGGCCTCGCGCGCGCCGCAGTCGGCGCCGGCGTCATTGTCCACGAGAACTCGGTTGCGGTGCGCCTCGAGCGCGAGCCGTCCATCCGGGTGTTTACCGACAAGGGCTCAGTCCGTGCCCGCCATGTGGTGCTGGCAGGCGACGCGCTGCTCAAGGGACTGGAGCCGCGCGTCAACAGCCGCATCATGCCGGTCGGCAACTACGTCATCGCCACCGAGCCCTTGGGCGAGCACAACGTCATCCCGTCCAATGTCGCGGTTTCGGACACGCTCTTCGTGGTCAACTATTACCGCATGTCGGCGGACGGCCGCCTGCTGTTCGGCGGCGGCGAGCGCTACACGCCTTCGCCGCCGGCCGACATAGCCGGCTTTGTGCGCCCGCACATGGAAAAGACCTTTCCGCAATTGCGCGGCTGCCGCATCGACCATGCCTGGGGCGGGCTGGTGTCGGTGACGACGTCGCGCCTGCCGCATGTCGGGCATTATGGCGAGGTCTATTTCGCGCATGGCTATTCGGGCAAGGGCGTCATCCTGTCGACGCTGTCGGGCAAGCTCCTCGCGGAAGCGATCACCGGCGATTCCTCCCGGCTCGACCTGTTCTCGACGCTCACGCCGCTGCCGTTCCCGGGCGGCACGGCGCTGCGCGGCCCGCTCTATGTGCTCGGCATGCTTTGGTACGCGATGCGCGATCGCCTAAGGCATTGAATCTGGCTTTCGCGGCCCCGGCGTGGCTAATGTCTTCACGCCGGGGACGAATCCGCGGCGCGGCCGGCGTTTGTCGTTTGGGCAATGCTCGCGGGCCCGCAGCAAGGAGAAGCGATGAACATCGAGCCCGGCCGGCTTACGAAGAAGGAGCGACATGAGCTGATCCTGTCGGAGGTCCGGCGCTCTGCATCGATCCGCATCTCGAAGCTCGCCCGCCGCATCGGGGTTGCCGGCGAGACCATCCGCCGCGACCTGATCGAACTTGGCGAGGCGGGGCTGATCAACCGCACCTATGGTGGCGCGACGATCTCGCTGATGACGTCGGAACCGGTTATCGCGGAGCGCGGCCTGCTGCTGGTCGAGGAACGCGCCCGCATCGGGCGGGGTGCCGCGGGCCTGGTCGAAAATGGCCGGATCGTGATGATCGACGGCGGCTCGACGACCTACGAGGTGGCGCGCAGCATTGCCCAGCTCAGGCGGGATCTGACCGTCATCACCAATTCAGTCGGCGTCGCCTCGGTTGCCGGCGCCAATCCCAGCTTCCGTGTCATCCTTTGCTCCGGTACCTATGACAGCCGTGAGGCCAGCGTGCTCGGCGAGGACACCGTCGAATTCGTGCGCCGCTACAATGCCGATGTCGCCATCATCGGTGCATCGGCCGTGAACGCCGAGGGGCCGAGCGACATGGTCTCGGGTGCGGCGGCGGTGAAACGCGCGATGATGGCGCGCTCGCTGTCGACGATGCTGGTCGTCACCAACGACAAATTCGGCCGCGGCAGCCTCGAACGCATCTGCGCTTTGAGCGAGGTTTCCGACGTTGTCACCGACAGCGAGCCGGCGACGGAACTGCGCGCCGCGATCGACGAAGCGGGCGCGGAATTGCACGTCTTCACCGAAAGCTAAATCGTCGGCTTGCTAAGTGTCCCTGTTGGTCAGCGCGATGTGGCAGCAACCGGAGCCGTGGCCGGGCGTCCAGGTGACGTTGGCGAAGCGCACGCCAGTCGCCTCGAACAGGCCGCGGTCGAAGGCGCCTGCAATGCGGCATAGCGTGGCGAGCTTTTCCTCGCCGACGCCGGCCTCGACCCAGGCATCCTTCAGCGGACAGCGCTTCACCTTGAAGGCGATGTGATCCGGCCCACAATCGACGTCGGTCGGATACATGCGGCCGCCATCCGGACTGACGGAGAGGAACGCCTCGCCGATCGCCAGTGCGTCATTGGGGCCGAAACCGGCAAAGGCAGCCGCGGCGACTTCGCGGCCGCGTTTCTCGATGGTGCTGATCATCACCGCTTCGGCTTTCTCGGCGCCGAGCTCGGCGGTCAGCTCGTCGAGGAAGAGACGATAGAGATCGGCCCGGTTGCGGAAGGCGGTATCGAGCTCGCGCGACAGTTTTTCGGCTCTGGCTGCTTCGGGATCGGTCATGATGCGTCCTGATTTATTGTCCGACCATGATCTTGTCCGCAAACCGGATCATGCTCGGTTTCTATTCAGTGTCGGCGTCGCCGCCACCAGCGCCTTGCCGATCGCCGATTGCGGGTTGGCGATGACGGCGCGGGCATCGCCGACCTCGGCAACCCGGCCGGCGTCGAGGATGGCGACGCGATGCGCGACGGCGCGGATGACGCCGAGGTCATGAGAAATGAAAAGATAGGCGATCCGTTCCTGGCGTTGCAGGTCGAGCAGCAATTCCAGGATTTGTCCGCGGACCGACACGTCGAGCGCCGATACCGCTTCGTCGAGCACGATCAGCGAAGGCCGCGTGGCGACGGCGCGGGCGATCGCCACGCGCTGGCGCTGGCCACCGGAAATCTCGTGGATGGCACGTTGGGCAAGGCCGGCGTCAAGACCGACGCGTTCCAGCAGGGCAGCGATGCGGCGCGGGCGCTCGGCGCGCGAAGCGATAGCATGGATGCGCAGGGGATCGTCCAGGACACGCGCCACCGTGGCGCGCGGATTGAAGGCGGCGAGCGGGTCCTGGAACACCATCTGGAGACGGGCGCGGCGCGCGCGCAATGCGGCGCCCGACAGCGAGAAGAAGTCCGTGCCTTCGAATTCCATCCGTCCGGCATCGGGCTCGATCAGCCGCAGCACCAGCCGCGCGATCGTCGACTTGCCGCTGCCGGACGGGCCGGCCAACGCCAGCGTCTCGGCCGGGCCGATCTCGAACGAGACATCATCGACAGCCGGGAAAGGCTTGCCGCGGCGGTGATAGCGCTTGGCGAGATTGGAGACGGCGAGCAGGCTCATGCCGAAGCGCCTGGCCGGTCGAGCAGCGGCACGGCGTCGAGGCCGAGATGGGCATCGAGCAACGAGCGTGTATAAGCATTGCGGGGCGCTTCGACGATTTGGCGGGTCTCGCCCGATTCAATCAACTCGCCATGGCGCAGCACCGCGATGCGCTCGGCAAGCGTGGCGGCGAGCGCAATGTCGTGGCTGATGAAGAGCAGCGTCATGCCGTCCTCGGCGACGAGCCGGCGGATCAGGGAAACGATCTCCGCCTGGACGATGGTGTCGAGCGCGCTGGTTGCTTCATCGGCGATCAACAGCCTCGGCCCGGCAGCGATTGCCGCGGCGATCGCCACGCGCTGCTTCTGGCCACCGGAAAGCTGGTGCGGATAGGCATGCAAGGCTGCGTCCGGATCGGGCAGGCGGACGCGTTCGAGGAGGGTTTTGGCTCGTGCATAAGCCTGCGACCAGCCGAGGCCGAGATGCGTGCGCGCGACCTCGGCGATCTGCTTGCCGATCGGCATCACGGGGTCGAGGCTGGAGGAGGGGTCCTGGAAGACGAAGCCGATGTCGCGGCCGCCTATCGGAGCGTTGTTTGTTAGCGGGAGACGTTGGCGATCCTTCGCACCCTCCTTTGTCCTGCCCGACATCTCCCCCGCGGGGCGTATGACGGAACGAGACGTTTGCAGTTGGCTTGCTGACCATTCTATGCGTCCGCCGATCACTGCAGACTCCGGCAACAGCCGCGCAATTGCCAGCGCCAGCGTGCTCTTGCCCGAGCCGCTTTCGCCGATGATCGCCAGACGCTCGCCTGCAGCAACCTCCAGGCTAAGCCCTTCCAGCGCCACCACCTCAACGTCGTCCCGACGGTAGAGCACCGAGAGATCGCGGATCGAGAGCAGCGCGGTCACGACAGGCTCCTGCGCACCGCTGTGCTTTCCACCACGCCTTCGCCGGCGAGGTAGACGCCGAGCACGGTCAGCACCAGCGCGATGCCGGGAAAAATCGACAGATATGGCGCGGTGCGCAGCACGGCACGGCCTTCGGCGATCATGCCGCCCCAGGTGACGCGGTTGGGGTCGCCGAGGCCGAGGAAGGACAGCGCCGCCTCGGTGAGGATCGCTGCCGCGACGATCACCGAGGACAGCGCCAGCCCCGGCGGCAAGGCGTTGGGGAGCACCTCGCGGAAGGCAATCTCAAGAGGATGCATGCCGATGACGCGAGCACCGGCGACATAGTCGCGCTCGCGGATCGACAGCACTTCCGCGCGAGCAACGCGAGCGGGACCGGTCCAGGCGCCGAGCGCTATTGCCGCGACGACGACGCCAAGCGACGGCCCGACGATGCTGACGAAGGCCAGCGCCAGCAGGAAGCTCGGCACGGTCTGGAAGGCGTCGGTGATGCGCATCAGCACCTCGTCGATCAGCCCTCCCGAGAAGCCGGCCAGCGTGCCCACCACCGCGCCGACGAGGAGTGCCGCGCCGGCCGCCGCCAGCCCGACGG
>NZ_JHQR01000051.1 GCF_014843825.1 Mesorhizobium silamurunense | reverse complement strand
CAGATACCGCCACAAGGCGATTATCAGCTTGTTTAACTGCCCTGGGGGGCGCCGGTCCACATCCATCCCGCTTCGTCGCAAGTGACGTTGGCCGCCCTCGCGTCGAACTTTTTCGTCAGGCCTTGGTCATGGCGCCCTCCGGCAGCAGGCCCTGGGTCAGATACCGCCACAAGGCGATTATCAGCTTGCGCGCCAAGGCGACGATCATGGTGCGGCGGATGCGTCCTTTGCCGGCGCCGACGCGCTCATGAAACCAGCGCGCGAGACCGCTATCGGGCTGATGGCGCAGCCACAGCCAGGCAAGTTCAATGGCGGTTCGTCGCGCTCGCGGATTGCCTGATCTCTGGATGCCTTGATCGCGGCTGACCGCGCCGCTGCTCCAAGGGCTGGATGCAAGACCGAGATAACCGGCGATCTCACGCCGATTCTGGAAATCGCGGAAGAACACCTCGTTCGTCATTATGCTTGCGATCGTCAGGCCGATGCCACGCAGATGACTCAGTTGGACGATCCCGGGAGCTGTGGTCTCGGCGGCCTGACGCTGCTCAGCCTCGACCTCCATCATCATCTCGATTACTTGCCACAAGCGGCGGCACTCGCGCTTGATCTCGTTCTTCAGGCAGGGCGGCAGATTCCGCCCGTCAGCCGTGCGCAGCGTCTCGAGCTGCTCACGCCAGTCCCGTCTGGCTGGCTTGAAGTCGCGGATGCCCTGGGTCATCAAAAGCCCCTTGACGCGGCTCGAATGCTGGCCGCGTTCGTTGACGAGCCGAGCCCGTTCCCGGCTGCGACGGCGATCGTTCTCCTGCTCGAGGCTCGGCACTCGCACAACTCGGCAGACCCTCGGCTCGCCACGTTCCAGCGCCATCAGCGTGCGCAGCAGCGCCGCCGCATCGAGGCGATCCGTCTTGGCGCGGCGTGACCGGCGGTCGACCAGGATGCTGGCCGCGTCCAGAACCTGATTGTCGATGCCGCGGT